>JBLMZU010000577.1:0-16574 GCA_050258995.1 Bacteroidota bacterium | reverse complement strand
TGATCGGCCCATTGGCTGACTCGATGGAAGCCACAGAAGGCTCGTGGATGGTCTTCGGCCATAAGCCGGCCGCGGTGACCGTCCTGCAGGGCATCCGCGCCAGGCTGCCGGGAGCGCAGGTTGGGTATGCCCCTGGTCCCGAGATCCGGCGTGACATCCCATCCTTCTTTGATGAGATGATGCCCGGTGAAAAGAAGCCCGCCCAATCGCCGGAAGAGGCTGACGCTGCCTTCCATACGGCGGTCGAAACGGCGCGCGCTGCGGACCTGGTGATCATGGTGCTGGGTGAGAACGCCGATATGGCCGGAGAGTTTGCGTCGCGCGGCTCGCTCGACCTGCCGGGCCGCCAGGAGGAGCTGCTCAAGGCTGTCAGTGCCCTGGGCAAGCCCGTGGTGCTGGTGCTGCTGAACGGGCGTCCGCTGAGCATCAACTGGGCGGCAGAGAACGTGCCGGCCATCCTCGAAGCGTGGGAGCCGGGAACGGAAGGCGGCCATGCTGTGGCAGACATCCTCTTTGGCGATGCAAACCCGGGTGGAAAACTGCCGGTATGCTTCCCGCGCAGCGGCAGTCACGCGCCCCTGTATTACGCACGCACACTGACCCATGCGCCCGAAAGCAGCCCCACCTATCGCTCGCGCTACTGGGACAGCCCGGCCACGCCGCTCTATCCCTTTGGCTTTGGTCTCAGCTACACCCGCTTCTCGATCGCCAATCTTAGCGTCGCGGAGCCACAGATAAAAGTAGGACAGTCGGTTGCCGTGACGGCCGACGTGACCAACACAGGTCCGGTCGCCGGGGACGAGGTGGTCCAGCTTTATATCCACCAGGGATGGGGAAGTGACTCACGCCCGATGCGCGAGTTAAAGGGTTTCCAGCGCATTACCCTCCAGCCCGGTGAGACAAAGACCGTCACCTTCCGGCTCGGCCCGGACGAGCTGGGTTACTGGAGCACAAATGCCGGCGGCTGGATTCAAGAGGCTGCCGCCTTCGACATCTGGGTGGGCGCCGACTCGCTGGCGACGCTCCACGCGGACCTGGAAGTCGTTCCGTAAGCGTTTGCAGTATCACACACAAACTGCCGGGCCCTGCCTGATTCATGAGAGCAGGGTTCGGCAGTTTCAGAGACGTTCCTTTGCGTTGTTGCCCTGTTGATGCCTGGCAATTTCCATGCGTCCACGGCTCATGCCTACATCCTGCCCGGGGACGCATGTCATATCCGCGTAAAGAAGTCGCCTGGAATAACCCCTTCGATTTTAAAGGAGACACATGTCAAAGCAACACTCCATCCCGCTCAATGAGGCACCTGCCTACCGCAACCCATCCCTGGGCATCGAAGAACGCGTAGCCGACCTGCTCGGCCGCATGACCCTGGAGGAGAAAGTCGGGCAGCTGATCATGTGGAACGGGCAGGCCGATGACCTGTCGTTTATCAACACCCGCCACGCCGGCTCGATCCTGCACATCTGGGGCGAAAAACTGGTGCACGCCATGGACCTGGCAGCCCAAAGCCGGCTGGGCATCCCGCTGCTGGTGGGGGAGGATGCCATCCACGGTCACTCGTTCTGGAAGGGTGCGACGATTTTCCCAACCCAGCTTGCGCTGGCCTGCAGCTGGAACCCCGAACTGCTGGAGCGGGTGGGACGGGTGACAGCCGAGGAGGTGGTCCCGACCGGCATCCATTGGACATTCTCGCCAGTGTTGTGTCTGACGCGCGACCTGCGCTGGGGTCGGACCGGTGAGACATTTGGCGAAGATCCCTACCTGATCGGCGAGCTGGCAGCGGCGATGATCCGCGGCTACCAGGGACAGGGACTGGATGACCCGGCGGGCATCCTGGCGACTGCCAAGCATTACGCCGGGTATTCCGAGACACAGGGCGGGCGGGATGCGTCCGAAGCCGACCTCTCGCACCGCAAGCTGCGCAGCTACTTCCTGCCGCCTTTCGAACGCGCGGCCAGGGCCGGGGCCATGACCTTCATGACGGGCTACCAATCGATTGAGGGGGTGCCGTCGACCTGCAACCACTGGCTGCTGACCGAGGTGCTGAAGGATGAATGGGGCTTCAAGGGCGTGGTGGTGACTGACTGGAACAACGTCGGACGGCTGGTGAGCGAGCAGAAGGTGTGCGCGAACTTCACGGAAGCCGCAGTCACCGCCGTGCGGGCTGGGAACGATATTATGATGACCACGCCGGAGTTCTACGAAGGCGCCCTTGAGGCTGTCCGCAGCGGGCGACTGACCGAAGCCGAGATCGACGCACCCTGCGCCCGGCTGCTGGCACTCAAGTTCCGCATGGGACTGTTCGAAAACCCGCGCCGGCCGGACCTGGAGCGGGCGGCACTCGAGATCGGGAGTCCCGAGCACCGGGCCGCCAACTTGGAGGCGGCGCGCCAGAGCCTGGTTCTGTTGCAGAACAATGGATTGCTGCCGCTCGACCCGGGAAAATTGAAGTCCATTGCGGTGATCGGGCCGAACGCCGACGACGATCTGCAGCAACTGGGAGACTGGTCCTTGGGCTCATGGCAGCACCCGCCCGAGGCCGGCAAGCACCCGCGCGCGAAAACAACCACCGTTCTGGACGGTATCGTCCGCCTGGCGCCGGAAGGATGGGAGGTTCGCCATGAGCGCGGCTGCTCGATAACAGACGACGATCTGTCAGGCATCCCGCCGGCTGTGGCGGCAGCCCAGGCGGCCGATGTCGTCGTGGCGGTGGTGGGCGATCACCTGTATTTCATCGGCGAGACATTGAGCACTGCCACATTGGAGCTGCAGGGCGGGCAGATTGCGCTGCTGGAGGCGCTGGAAAAAACCGGCAAGCCGCTCGTGGTTGTGCTGGTGAACAGCAAACCGCTGGTCCTGCCGCCCGCCGCCAAACGGGCCGCGGCCATCATCGAGCTGTTCAACCCCGGTATGGAAGGCGGCCGGGCAGCGGCAGAGGCGCTGTTCGGGCTGCTGAACCCGTCTGGCAAGGTCACGATCTCGTTCCCGGTGCACGTGGGCCAGCAGCCGGTGTTTTACAGCCAGGTGCGCGGCCAGCACGGTTTCAGCTACGCAGACCTGACCCAGGAGCCGCTCTTCCCCTTTGGGTATGGCCTCAGCTACACAAAGTACGCGTATTCCAACCTGCGACTTGCCTCTCCCAATTTGAGCTTCGGGGAAACGGCAAAGGTCTTTGTGGATGTGGAGAACGCCGGGCAGCGCGAAGGCGTCGAGATCGTACAGGTTTACGTCAGCGACGTGGTCACATCGGCCACCTGGGTGAACAAGGCACTGAAAGGTTTTGCCCGCGTTCATTTGTCGCCCGGCGAGAAAAAGACCGTACAAGTCGATCTGCCCTGGCAGGCCTTCCAGATCGTGAACGCCCAGGGTATCAATGTCGTGGAACCCGGCGAGTTCGAGGTCCTGGCCGGTCCCTCCTCGCGCGAAGATGATCTGTTAAGGGCAAAACTACTGGTCGGTTAAAAAATAGGGCGCAGCACACTGCGCCCTATGATCGAACTATCCTTGGACACTCTTTATCCACCCTCAGGTTACGAAGGATGGGGGAGGTTGACGATGCACATCGAACACGTTGCCATCTGGACTGACCAGCTGGAAGTCCAGAAAACTTTTTACGAAAACTACTTTTCCGCCCGGGCCGGCCAAAAATATAAGAATCCGAATACGCACTTCGAGTCCTACTTTTTGACATTTGATAGCGGAGCCCGGCTTGAGCTGATGCAGGCCCCCGATGTTAAAACCGTCCAGGCTGCCTCCCGGAGGGTGGGATTCGCGCACATGGCTTTTTCGGTTGGATCCAGGGAGCGGGTTGATCGCTTAACCGGGCGATTGGAAGCAGACGGGTATCGGATCGCCGGCCGGCCGCGCACGACCGGGGATGGCTACTATGAAAGCGTGGTGCTTGACCCGGATGGGAACCAGATCGAGATTACCATATAGGTGGGTTGAACCTGGCTGAACAGTAAAGAGCCTACCTGATCTTTCTCTTCATTTCCTGGATCTGTTCCTCGCTCATCGCGGGGATATTATCCACTTTCGTAATGCCCAGTGCCTTCCGCTGCGCCTCGCGCCACATCTCAAGCCGGGCAGTGACCTGGGCCTCATAGCCCTCCTGGGATGGGGAGTAGAAGTATGTTCCCAGCAATCTCCTGGGCAGATACTGCTGCGGCGTGAAGTGGCCTTCGAATTCGTGTGGATAGACATAATCCTTGCCATGGCCCATGGCGGCGGCATCCCGGTTGCCGTCCATCAGGTGGCGCGGCACGGAGACCTGTCCCTCCTCTTCGATCTTCTTCATGGCTTTAAAATACGCGCCCGCGCTGTTGGACTTGGGCGCCGTGGCAAGATAGAGCGTCGCTTCGACGATTGGGTAAATGCCTTCGGGGAGACCGATGTAATCGAATGCCTGGGCAGCGGACGATGCGACGACCAGTCCCATTGGGTCTGCCAGGCCGATATCCTCCCCGGCCAGGATGATCAGGCGGCGGATGATGAACTTCGGGTCTTCGCCGGCGTAGATCATTTTCGCAAGCCAGTATAAAGCCGCGTCCGGGTCGCTGCCGCGCACCGACTTGATAAAGGCGCTGATCGTGTCGTAATGGGCATCGCCGTCCTTGTCGTAGAGGACTGCCCGGCGCTGGATCGATTCCTGGGCCACGTCCAGCGTGATGTGCGTTACGCCTTTCTTGTCCGGCGGTGTTGATTCCACGGCCAGCTCGATGGCATTCAGGGCGTTACGCGCGTCGCCGGAAGCTACGTCGATCAAATGGGCGCGGGCATCCGCGTCCAGCTCGATGCGCCTGTCCCCGTAGCCGCGCTCCTTGTCAGTCAGGGCGCGGTCGATCAGGATGCCGGTCTCCTGCTGGTTCAGGTTGCGCAGCTGGAAGACGCGCGAGCGCGAGATCAGGGCCTTGATGACTTCAAAATAGGGATTTTCCGTGGTTGCCCCGATCAGGGTCACGGATCCGTTCTCGACGTGGGGCAGCAGTGCGTCCTGCTGGGCCTTGTTCCAGCGATGGACCTCGTCCACGAACAGGATGGTGCGGATGTTGTGCAGCCTGCGCCTCTCCAGCGCTTCCTCGATGATCACACGAAGATCTGCCTTGCCTGCCAGGATGGCGGAGATGGTGACGAAATGGCTCTTGGTGGTGTTGGCAATGACCTGTGCCAGGGTGGTCTTGCCCGTCCCGGGAGGTCCCCACAAAATAATGGAGGAAAACAGCCGGTCCGCTTCGATGGCCCGGCGCAGGAGCTTCCCCTCTCCGACGATGTGTTCCTGCCCGATATATTCATCCAGCGTGCGCGGACGCATGCGCGCGGCCAGGGGCGCCTCCTGCTTCATCCGCTCCTGCATGGCGTGGTCGAAAAGATCGTCAGTCATAAGGAGGGATTATAGCACCGGGATGTTAATGGATGATCAATTCTGGCTTTCCTTAAAATGAAAAATCAAGGGCTGTTCCAGGTAGCCCTTGATTTGCACTTTACGAGAAGAACCCGGACCTTTATCTCAATATTGTTCATTGGGTTGCAGGAGGGGCCGGAGTTGGTGTTCCTGTTGTGTCAGCGGCTGATGTCTGCGAGGCGGTTGCGGTCTGGGCAATCGTTGTTTGGGCTATTCCCGCCTGTGCTGTGGAAGTAAGTGCGGTTGCTGTCTGCGTGGCATAAGCATTTATTACATCCTGATTATTTCCCTGAAATACCGCCAGCCAAACAAAATAGATGACAAAGGGGAGTATGCAGATCGCAACCCACGCCCGGGTGGGGATTCGCCAGCTTCGCCCTGCTCCCAGAGTCGTCACATCCTCCTTCAGGTTTTCAATCTCTTTGCGCAGGAGGAATAGGCGAACATCGTCATCGGGTAAATCCTTCAGTCTTTTGTTCTTATCATTTAAATCGCTCTGCATGGATGCAAAATCGTCCTCGTTTATCCCAGCCCTCAATCGCCTGAACCAGGCCCTGACTCCCCTGCCTTTCTGCGCCTCAATTTTTTCCTTGATTTTATCAAGTCGATCGCGGATCTCATCGAGTTCTTCCTGAAGAAAGGAGCTGAGTGTCTGATTTTGTGGATTTTCTGCGTTCATTTGCTGGCCTCTTTCTCAGCCGGATTCGGACCCGTGCCGCGCAGGTTTACAAGCCTCTTGAGAATGTCGAACCAGAAGGGAGCTCCCTGGGCAGTGGCACCTGCAGTGATCATGATGCCTAAAAGTTTAAGCAGGATATTTGTCTGGCCGGAGGAGTGGGGCTGTGTAAGACATATGTTGCTGCCAAAGATGGGGATGCCGAAGTATTGATTGTTGTGTGGAAACAGCTGGCAATCGCTGTTGTAAAGAGCGGCAGCGCCATACTTGGCAACATCCCATCCCATGGGTAAATTAAGACCGTAAAATTGCTGCTGGAACTGCTGCACTGTTTGTTGAGGATTGTCCGCAGATTGGATTTGAGAAGGCTGGAGTTTCGCCGCCTGGTCCACGAGGATCTGCCGGACTGTGGGCTCACGCCATAGGTATTGAGCCAGGGTAATGGAATCGACATTCAACATCAGGGAAAAAATGATCCCGAGAATCAGCGCCATGGCCTGCGAATAGCGCTTGAAAACGCCACTCACCCGGTCCATTGCATTGTTGAACCAGCTTTCAACATTTTGCCTGGCCTGGGCCAGCTGCTTTTCCTTTGCTGTGGCGTATTCCTCTGCATTCAGCAACAGGGCACTGAAGGACTGGCTCAATTCAGGGCTGATCACACTCAAGGCGGCAATGCCCTGCCTGAGCTGAGCAAGTTGATCACCGGTTTCACCCTTGTTTGACGTTTCCTTTAATAATTCATCTTCCTTGGCCGCTGCCTTGACCTTCGCCAGTTCGGTGTTGGCAATGACCTGTGCTTCACGCAGGGCCTTCTGTAGTGCTTGCCCGACCCGCCTCTTATTCTGATTCTCAGGCTTTGCAGGATCCAGTGCAAGATATTGATCTGCCAGTCGGTTTACTTCCTTTGAGAGTACATCCTTTGTGTAGTTCGTAATGGATGTTCGTGCCTCCGTCGACGCGGCACTTCGGGCAAGATCCACAAGGATATTGAGGGAATCAACCACTGCCCGGTCTCTCGGTAGATTCCTGGTGTTTTCCATATCCTTCTGAAGATCATCACGAATCTTCAGGATGCCCTGTTGGATCAGCGAGGACTCTGTGCCGGCAGTCATGGCAATATCGAACATGGCCAGCGCGAAGTCCTGGGATGGAATATAGGAGGGCAGCTTTCTTTTTTCCTTGGTAAAGCCGCGCACGATGGGGTACCTGTAGAACCAGGCGGGTACTGGAGACGGCTTTTTTCTCTTTTTTGCTGTCAGTCCCCGGATCACAGGATGATCATAGAATTGGGACTTCAAGTTGGGATTGGCCAGCATTTCATGCAGGGCAGCCTCCATGTCCTTTGCCCGTTTATCCATCAGGGTAATGATCCACTCCTGGATCTGGATGGTGGCCAGGCTGAGGGTGATCCACATGAAGATCAAACCGATGACAACTTCGATAATTGCACTGAGATCCATGTAGTTCTCCTTGGTACAACAACAGGCAGGGAAACACTCTCGGTCCGCCGGTCATTACGCGGCGACACCTTTTTCCCTGCTATGAAAAGGTCTCGAAAAGTATGGACGTTAAACGCTGCTAAAAGGAATCGATGGCAGTCTTCTGGTCATCGAAGGTATCAATGAACATGTCGAAGCCGCTGAGCTCAAACGCGGTCCGGGTTTCCTTGGACAGCCCGGATAATTTCAGGTTAGGAGATTTATAGGTCCCTGCATTGATCCCCCGGCGGACCTCCTCATCGGTGGACGGGTGGGTGGTATCCCGAGCGCGGAGATCATTAAAAATATGATGCAGGGCGCGCAAGCCGGCGCTGCTCACAAATGGA
The DNA here is from genome assembly GCA_050258995.1 of Bacteroidota bacterium. Classification (GTDB taxonomy): domain Bacteria; phylum Chloroflexota; class Anaerolineae; order Anaerolineales; family Villigracilaceae; genus Defluviilinea. The sequence goes on along the minus strand of JBLMZU010000577.1, from coordinate 8,669 downwards.
CTCCGGGAAAGATCAATCAGGATATAGCGGGCCCCTCCGTTGATCAATTCATCTGCTTTTGCCTGGAACTGTTCATAGGTCTGCGCATCGATATTACCATTCACGTGCATGACGGAAACTGGTACACGCCCGTTTGCAGTCGTAACCTGGATGTCCATGGGATTCTCCTCTAAATTGAAATTGGCCAGCAATAATAGTATATAAAATCATGGGAGAAATTACAAGGCTTTTACCCTTCCAGTCATCATTCGCCCGGTGTTTCGGGGCGACTTTTCAGATGCGATTGATTGACCAGGTAAATGCCCACCAGTGCGACCAGACCTCCGATTCCCTGCCAGGCAGTGGGCACCTCCGCCAGTAACGGGATGGCCAGCAGGGTTGTGACAACAGGTTGCAGGATCATGGTGGGCGAGACAACAGAAGCAGGCAGGTGTCCGAGGGCATAGGCCAGGGACATGTACCCGATGACCTGGGAGACCACGGCGGTCGCCAGGAAGATCAACCAGGTATTCCTGTCGAATCCCAAAAAGGGGTAGCCCAGCATCATATTGATGATGAAAAGGGAAAAGCTGGCCCCTACGCCCACAAAAAAGATGTGGACGACCGGGTCGAACGTTGCCCGGCTTTTCTGGGTGAAGAGGAAGTATCCGCCGTAGAAAAATCCTGTAAAGAGAGCCATGGCATCCCCCACGCCAAAGCGCTGGTGCATGAGGAAGTCGGTGCCCATGATCAGGACTGCCCCCATCAGGGCAACTGCCAGACCCCGCCAAAAGCCAGCCGTTAATTTTTGCTTGAGGATCAACCAGGTTCCCAGGGCCACCCAGAGCGGCGACGTGTTTCCCAGCAACGTGGCGTTGGCCGCCGTCGTGTAGGCCAGCGAGGCGGTCCATAAGGCCAGGTCGAATGCGGTGAACACGCCTGCCAGCAGCGGATAAAAGATCATCTGCGAGCGGATCGGTTGATGGGTTCGCAAACGCGGCAGAAAGAAGGGGAGCAGCAAAAATATCGAGAAGAACAGGCGGTAAAACGCTGTCACGGGTCCCGGGGCGTTCGCCCAGCGGACGAACATGGCCGAGAAGCTAAGCGAAACGATCCCTACGGCCAATGCCAGGTAGGCGGTCAGTGCTTTATTTTGTCTCATCAATGGGCCCGGGATGGAGTTGGGGAGTTGTGATCTTTACTGCACCTGGAGGAGATCGAGCAGCGCAGGGAGCTCTGACAGGCTCGCTACGGTCGCGTCCGGCTGGACGCGGGGGATATCCTCGCTCGACTGGCCGGCGCGGCGGCTGATCCAGATTCCGTACAGGCCGGCGTTCTTTGCGCCGCGGATGTCAGCGTCCAGATTGTCGCCCACCATGACCGTCTCAGAGGGGAGAAAATACCAGTTGGCGATCGCAAGCTCGAAGATGCGCGGGTGCGGCTTGCGATAGCTGCAGGCTGCGGAGGTCAGGATGAAATCAAAGTAGGGCGAAATCCCAAAGCGCTTGACCAGTTGTTGCACATCCTGGTCATCGCCGGCGTTCGAGATCAGGCCCATCCGGTACCCGTCCTTTTCGAGTTTTTTCAACGTAGGCAGGGTATCCTCTTCCAATACCCAGTTGGACTGGGTCACCGAGAACAGGCTGTCCAGCGCCCTGCGGATCAGCTCATCCGGAAGGTTGGCGTATCCCTTGTCCCTCAAAAGCTCGATCAAGACAAAGGTATAGCTGGTCTCCAGGAGGTCCTTTTCCCGCTGGGAAAAATATTCCCCCAGCCTGCGTCGAAACTCAACCGGGAAGGTGGAAATATTGAGCTCCATGCCCTGGTCGATCAAATAGCGGGTCAGGGCTTCGTCCCCCTGGGATATGACTGCGTGCCAGGAGGAACGCTCATACATGAGAGTCCCTCCCAGATCAAAGATCACTGCACGAAGAAAATTTCGGGCCATGTCAGGGTCTATTCTTTACTGTTTGCCCTCTCGGGATTCAACGGTCAGCGGCTTCTGGGGCAGGGTGGTGACGAGCACCTTGTCCACGCGGCGCCCATCCATGTCGATGACCTCGAAGCGCAGGTCATGCCACTCGAATTGATCGGCCGTCTGGGGAACCTTTCCCAGGGACAGCATCACAAAACCGCTCAGGGTTTCGTATTCGTCCTCATTGGGAAGCGTGGGCAGGTTGAAGATCTCCTTGAACTCGTCCACTTCCAGCATGCCGTCCAGCAGCCAGGAGCCATCCTGGCGCTGGGTTGCCTGTGGCTCTTCCAGCTCGATCTCACCGACGATCTCCTCGATCACATCGTTCACGGTCAACAGACCCTGCAGTCCGCCAAACTCGTCGATGACGAGCAGCATTTCGGTTCCCTTTTCCTTAAAGATTTCAAGCGCCCGTGCGGCCGACATCGTTTCCGGGATATAGAAGGCAGGCTTGAGCAGCTGCTTGAGTTTGATCGGTTCCCCGCTTAAGCTTGCTACGAGCAGGTCACGGGCTTTGACAATCCCCAGAATCACATCCAGGGTATCCTGACGAACTGGAAAACGCGAATTTTCATTCGCTGCAATCTTCGTGCGTATCTCTTCGATCGAGTCGTCGATATCCAGCCAGACGATTTCGGTGCGGGGAGTCATCAATGAGTAGATACGCTGCTGGCCCAGGCTGAAGACACCTTCGACCATGTCCTGTTCGGCCTCTTCAAACACGCCGGCCTGGGTGCCCTGGTCGATCAGCAGTTGTATCTCCTCTTCTGTCACCGGGGGATCGTTGGTGGCTTTTACACCCATGATCCGCAACACGGACTCCGTCGAAAAGCTGAGGAACGTGACCAGGGGCGAAAACAGCCGTGTGAAGAACAGCATCGGGCCGGCAAAGGCGGACGAAACGCCCTCCGGATCGCGCATCGCCAGCCGCTTGGGAACCAGATCCCCAATGACAAGCGATAAATAGGTGACCGGGACAACACCCACCAGCAGACCGATGATCGCGCTGTAGGGTTCCAGGGCAGGGTATTTTCCCAGCTGGGCATCGATCCAGACACCGATGGTTGCCCCGGTCAGCGCGCCGAGCAGCATATCGATGGTGGTGATCCCGATTTGTGTCACCGATAGAAACTGGTTGGGGTTTTCTGTGAGTTTGAGTGCCTTTTCTGCACGCTGGTTCCCCTGGTTGGCTTTATTTTGTAATCTCGCTTTTCGGGTGGAAAGCAAGGCAGTCTCGGCCATGATCAGAACGGCGTTAAGAATAAGCAGGATGCCGATCGTGATCAGACCCGGGGTTAGATTAATATCTATAGGTATTTCAGATTCCATGTTACTTGTAGAAAACTCTTCCTTCTTTTATTGTACTATGGATAAATCATCCGGTTCTTAAGCAACCTGGATGCCTGTACCAGCTTCGACGCTTCCCACCACCCAGGCGGGCTGTCCGACCTCCTTTGCCCGGGTCAGAAAGGAGTCCAGCTGCCCGGACGGCACCCCCAATAACAGACCTCCACTGGTCTGGGGATCGAATAAAAGCATCTGGTCGGGCTCGCCGATCGATTCGGCAAACTCAACCTGGCTGGCGAAGTGCTCGCGGTTATCAAAAGCCCCACCGGGGAAGATGCCCTTTGCTGCATAATTTTGCGCGCCGGCGATCAGCGGGATTTTGGTAAATTCGAACCTTAACGCCACGCCGGATGCATTTGCCATTTCCATGCCATGGCCAAGCAGACTGTAGCCGGTGATATCCGTTCCGCCGCGCAGATGCAATTCAGAGGCGAGCTGGCTGGCGGATCGATTCAAGCGTTTCATCCATTCGACTGCCTCGGCCACGTCCCGTTCCTCTGCCTTTTCCTGCTTCAGGGCGGTGGTGGTGACCCCGAACCCGAGCGGCTTGGTCAGCACCAGGGCATCGCCGATCTCAAGTCCGCTCTTGCTCAGCATCTTGCGCGGGTCCACAAAGCCGATGACCACCAGGCCGTATTTGGGCTCATCATCCTTCACGGTATGGCCGCCGGCGATGACCACGCCCGCCTCGCGTGCTTTTTCCGCACCGCCGCGAATGATCTCGCGCGAGATCTCATCTGGCAGATCGGCCGGCAGGGCGGCGATGTTCAAAGCCAGGAAGGGCTGCCCTCCCATGGCATAGACGTCCGAAAGGCTGTTGGCTGCAGCGATGGCGCCATAGTCATAGGCGTTATCCACCACAGGCGTGAAAAAATCGGTGGTGACCACAATGGCGCGATCCTCATCCAGGCGCCAGACAGCCGCGTCGTCAGGTTCCCGCAGGCCCACCAGGAGGTCCGGGTATGAAGCAGGATCGAAGATATCCTGTAGGGGACGCAGAACCTGCGTCAGCGCCTCAGCGCTTAATTTGGACGCTCAACCCGCGCAGGCGGATAAAGTCGTCAGACGGATTTCGCGTCCGGTCTTTGGCATTGCCATCCAGCCTCCATAATAATAATGACCAGCGACCAGATTCCTGGTCACCGGTCATTTGTTTTAACTCATTCGATCCTAGGGTGTTACTGTAGGGACTGCCGTGGGTGTTACAGTTTGTGATGTCGTAGTATTGGGCAGGGGCAGAATAAACTGGTTCCCGCTGGGCACGAAGATCGTCTGTACACCCGGTGCAAGCTTCAAAATATATTGATACTGGAGCAGGGTGTCGGTAAGCGATTGGGACAGCCGCTCATTGGCCTGGGCCTCGGCCTGGGCCTGGATCAAACGCGCCTCTGCCGCACCTTTGGCTGAGATCACCGCCGCGTCTGCTGAGCCTTGCGCGACCTGGCGGGCCTGCTCGGCCTCCTGCTTCTTCTGCTCGACGACCAGCTTGGCCTGCTGGGCCTGCTGCTCGGCGATCTGCTTCTGTTCCACGGCTGCGGCATATTCGTCGCTGAAGTGGATATCCCGCAGGAGGAAGTCCACCATGACCAGGTCATTTTGTTTGAATTTGTTTTCAATCGCACTGGAGATCAGCTTCTCCATTTCGGCGCGCTTTGTGCTGACGATCTCCTCCACGCCATATTGAGATACGGCATCCCGGATCGCATTCCTGGCTGCCGGGCGGACCACCTGGTCTTCGTAACGGTTCTGCCAGTTGATGTGCAGCGGGATTACCTGGTTGGGATCGATGGTGTAGATGATGGATGCATCAATAAATACCTCCTGGCCATCCTTCGTGCGGGCACGGATGGAATCATCCCCAACGACCTGGCCTTCCTGGTTCGCAGCAGACATGGTGTATGTCTGGCGGGATATCTGATACTGTACAACGCGTTCGGCAAAAGGGACGATCCAGTGCAAGCCCGGGCTAAGTGGATCCGTGCGGTAGCCTTTGCTATCCAGCGCCGAAATCACCACACCGCGTTCTTCCGGGTTGATAAATACCAGACCTGCGCCCACAATGGTCAACACAAATGCAGTGACCAAAGCAATAACCGCAATTGTCCCCAGCCCCTTTACCGGCCGATTGCGGCTCACACGTAAGACGAGTAATACACCTACTCCAATGGCTAGCAGCCATGCAAATCCGGCAAGTGTTCTGACGACATCAGCAATGTTCATTAAAAGCCTCCAGTTTCTATTGAAAGAATTATACCGCCATGATAGGATAATAATGTGCACACTGGAACAGGGCGTATCACCGAGCTGATTCTCGAGGACGGATGCCTGTATGCGCGCATCTCCTGCCCCGATGCGCTGGTTCCGGCTCCCGGGCAGTACCTGCTGGCCAGCCAAGGGCCGGATGCCATTCTACCTGTTCCGATATTCCATACGGATTCTGTGCCCCAGGGTTTCATTGGCCTGGCGCCTGACTCCTGGAAGCCGGGAGACATCCTTTCCTTGCGCGGCCCGGTGGGTCATGGTTTTACGCTTCCCGTCTCTGCCCGGCGGATCGGCCTGGTCGCTTTTGACGGTCCCCCCTCCCATTTGCGCGGGTTGATCCCCCCTGCCTTGAGACAGAAGGCAGCCATTGTCCTGTTGAGCAGCTCGGGCGCCGACCATCTTCCGGATGAGGTCGAGGTACAGCCCATTTCCGTTTTGCAGGAAATTGTACAGTGGGCGGATTTCCTTGCCCTGGATGTCAGGCGCGAAAACCTCCCTGTGCTGGTGCAGAAGCTTGGAGCACAGGCCTTCCTTCGAGGTCTGAGTGGCGCGCAGGTTCTCGTCCATACGCCCATACCCTGTGGCGGGCTGGCCGAATGTGGCGTATGTGCGGTGACGACAAAGTCCGATTGGAAAATGGCCTGCAGGGACGGCCCGGTCTTTAGCCTTGTAGAGCTCTAATACCAGACACGGAAGGACGTGCTGGTCTGGGTGGCAAGCCCCTGGTAGGTAACCAGGATCTCCACCGGTATGAGCTCACCCCCCTTTAGATCCTCAAAATTGAATGGTACTGCTCCCAGGCCAGCAGCGTTGGTCGTAAAGTAATATTCCGTGACCTGGCCGTTGGAGAGTTGAATGGTGGCTTTGCCGTTCGCACCGGAGACAGGCTGGTTTGTCTGGTTCTGGACGAGGATGTACACGCTCTGCTGGCCGCTGCTCCGCGTGATGGCATACTTCACAAAGGCCCGGGCGTGGATGGAAAGAACGGGATTGATGGTCGCATCCAGCGGGCGAATGGGGCGGAGCTGGGCCTGGTCTTCGCCAAGCCGGTCGAAATAGGTACGGCCCAGGTCGGTCAGCACGACGCGCTGTCCTTCCGGCCGGTCGGCACGCCATTCGAAGCGCGCTTTTTCAAAGTACTGGACGATCAGGTTATCATGGAACTCAAAGGGCGAGATTGGCTTGCCAAACTGGGAGGTGCCTCCGTTGGCCTCATAAAAATCCAGGAAGGCAAAACAGACCTGAAAACCTGTGTCGAAGGATTTACACGCCGAAGGATTGTTGATATCGAGCTTTGGACCTCCCGGTTCATAAGCTGCCTGCCCGAGAGGAGTAAGCTGGACGGATGCGCTGCCCGCCAGACCGGGGTGTAATTCAAACCGGGCACGCTGAAAGTATTGTACGACCCTGCCGTCCCTGGATGTGAATTGCTCGGTGATCGGCGACCCATACAGCAGCCCCGGATCGGCAGCCTTCCTGTAGAATCTCAAAAAATCCCCTTTGACCGTGTGACCGGTTTCCGGGAAGTATTTTTCCTCTTCGGATGATTGCGCGTTCGCGACACCCAAAGGTTCCAGGAGAAATACCAGGGCCAGGAGCAGGATCCAAAAACGCCGTATCGCGTTCATCGAATAAATTATACCCACGAGGGCTTTCCAGCGACCTTACAGACTCCCGGTTCGTAGAAGAGCATCAACGATCCGTTCGGCGGCGTGCCCATCCCCGTATGGGTTCCCGGCCCGGGCCATGACGGCATAGGCGGATGGATCGTCCAGGAGCCGGGTTGCCTCTTTGAGAATGTGATCCGGATCGGTCCCGACGAGCTTGAGCGTACCTGCCTGGATGCCTTCCGGGCGCTCCGTCGTCTCGCGCAACACCAGGACCGGGATCCCGAAGGAAGGCGCCTCCTCCTGGATTCCGCCGGAGTCGGTCAGGATCAGGGTGGCCCGCTTCATCAGGTGGACGAGAGGCAGGTAATCCAGCGGGGACAAAAGAGTGATGTGCGCAACGTCCTGTAAGAGACGGTGGACAGGTTCCTGTACGTTGGGGTTCAGGTGGACCGGATACACGATTTCCAGGTCCGGCCGGGAAGCCAGCTCCCGCAGGGCGCGGCAGATGTTTTCCATGGGTACCCCAAAATTCTCCCGCCGGTGTGCGGTGACCAGGATCAGGCGGCGGTCCGTGCCAATGCCAAGTTGATGCACGAGGTCGCGGATCTGCCGCGGCTCCTCCTGCCGGGAAACATAGGCAAGCGCATCGATGACAGGATTCCCGGTCACAACGATGGCTTCATCCGGAACATTTTCGTGGAGCAGATTCTGCCGGGACCACTGCGTCGGCGCGAAATGCAGATCGGCCAGGGTGGTGGCCAGGCGGCGGTTGATCTCCTCCGGGAAGGGATGCCACTTGTTGTGGGTGCGCAGGCCTGCCTCGACGTGCCCGAACTTGATGCGGCGGTAGTATGCCAGCTGCGAAGTGGTGACCACCGTGGTGGTGTCCCCAACAGCCAGCACCCAGTCCGGTTGGAAGTCTGCCAGTACCGGATCGAGATGTGTGAAGATCGATGCACTGACCTGGGCAAGTGTCTGGTTGTCCCGCATCAGGTCCAGGTCATACTCAGGGACGATTTCGAATAATTTCAACACCTGGTCGAGCATCTGCCTGTGCTGGGCGGTGACACAGACCCGTGACTCGATCCCGGGCGTGTCTTTCAATTGCCGGACGACCGGAGCCATCTTTACCGCTTCCGGCCGTGTACCGAATACCGAGAGGATTTTCAATTTTGCGTGTCCGATTCTATGATGTCGTGGTGACGTTCACCGTCCCGACGGTCGAAGAAACCTTCGGGGGTTTTTTGTGTCGATGCTTTTATTTATTTACACCCAGGCGGAAAAAATCGAAGCCGGCCGCTCTCCAGGCCGGTGCATCCCAGCCGTTGACACAGTCCACAACCAGGCGGGCGGTTGTTTTGGATGCGATCGCATTCGGGTCGAGATGCAAAAACTCCGTGTGTTTTACCAGCAGGAGGATCAGGTCTGCATCTGCCAGCGCAGCCTCGAGGCTGGGAGCCATGTGGATGTTTTCCATTTCTGCGTCCGGCTTGAAC
>JBLMZU010000576.1:0-8768 GCA_050258995.1 Bacteroidota bacterium | reverse complement strand
GTTATTCTATACGTTCATCAATATGGGTGTCCTTGCTGCATTGGCTGGCTTGATTGTGGCGGCCCGCTTAAATAGTGCCACACCGAATGCCGGGGATGGCATGGAATTGGATGTTATTGCTGCCTGTTTCATCGGCGGTGCATCTGCCAGCGGTGGTATTGGAACTGTCATCGGTGCAGTGGTGGGTGCTTTTATGATCGGTGTCTTGAACAATGGCATGTCCATTCTTGGAGTCGGGAGCGATTGGCAGAAGATCGTCAAGGGAGTGGTGCTTTTGATCGCTGTCTTATTTGATGTGTATAACAAGAACAAGAGTGCATAATTGTTGATTCTCTGCCGCCCCTGTACGTTGTTTCCGGTTGATCTGATGCGCTGAGAGGATGTTGACATGGATGACATATTGAAACAACTGCTTCAGGAAGAACAGGAACTTCAGTTCACTAGATTTAACGAAGAAACTGCATGGGAAGTTGGCAGCCTGCTTGTTGAACGCTCCAGGAGCGAGAACCTTCCTGTAGCGATTGACATCACCAGGGGTAGTCACCAGCTCTTCCACGCCAGCCTGCCTGGAACATCGCCCGATAACGACGAGTGGATCAAGCGAAAGGTCCGTTTGGTGTATCGGTTTGGGCATAGCTCCTTTTATATGGGGCAGCTGCTGAAGAGCAAAGGAAAAAGTATCGAACAGGCGTACCTGATTTCTGAAACTGAGTACGCTCCTCATGGTGGCTGCTTTCCCGTGATTGTCAAGGGCACGGGCATGGTCGGCACGATCACAGTTTCCGGCCTTCCACAGGAGGAAGATCATAAACTTGTAATTCAGGCACTCAGGGATTATCTGGCACAGGAGAAATGAAATGAGCTTAAACCCGGTCATAACCGCGCTAGGACGCAGACTCCGTCTCGCTGTCATCGGTGGGGGGCCGGGTTCTTTTATTGGTGCAATGCATCGGCAGGCTGCCCGGCTTGATGATCGCTATGAGATCGTCACAGGCATTCTTTCCTCCGATCCTGATAAATCAAAAAAAGCCGCACTGGAACTCGGAATCAACCACGATCGTTTGTATGCAGGCGTTTCGGAAATGCTGGATACCGAAGCCTCCCGCCAGGATGGCGTGGATGTGGTCGCCATCATGACTCCCAATGATACACATTACGAATATTCGATGGCCGCCCTGGCTCATGGTTTTGACGTGATCTGCGACAAGCCCATGACCAATACACTGGAAGAGGCTGAGTCATTGCATCAAAAGGTTCAAGAGACCAGTATCATCTTTTGTTTGACTCATAATTACACGGGCTATCCCATGGTCCGTCAGGCAAAGGCCATGGTCCAGGATGGGCAACTGGGGACGATCCGGTTGATACAGGTGGAGTATGTGCAGGGGGGAAAAGCCGACGAGGCCAAAGCCATGCCGGATGTGATGACATGGAAATTTGACCCGGCGCGGGCTGGACCTTCTGCAGTGATGGGCCAGATTGGCAATCACGCTCATAATCTTGTCCGTTTCATCACCGGCCTGGAGGTGGAAGAAGTAGCAGCTGAAGTAGGGACCATCGTGCCCAACCGGGCCATCGATGACTATGCCGGGGCCCTGCTTAGATTGGAGAACGGCGCCCGGGGATCTTTTTGGGTGACACAGGCTGCAGCCGGTGTGGAAAACTGTCTTCGGATCCGGGTCAGCGGGAGCAGAGGCAGCCTGGAGTGGATGCAGGAATTTCCGCAGGCACTGACCTATAAACCGCTCCATGGGCCCTCCCAGAATAGAACCCCCAACGGCCCGGGCACTCTGCCACTCTCGGCACGTTCCAGCCGGATCGTCGCCGGGCATCCTGAAGGTTTCCATGAAGGGTTTGCGAACATCTATTCCGATGCCGCGGAGGCCATTGCTGCCCGCAGGTCCGGAAAGCTCGCAGATCCGCTGGCACTCTATTTCCCCAATTCTCTGGATGGTTTGCTGGGTGCACGTTTTGTGAACAGTGTCATCGAATCCAGCCAACTCAATGGCAGATGGACAAAATGCAGAAAGCTTCCTCTGCGCTCGATCAAGGATCATTGATGAGCAAATCAGGACTGGTTCTGGTCACGGGCGCGACTGGCAAGGTGGGACGGGTATTTGTTGAGCGCCTTTTGGAGGATCCCCGCTTTGATTCATTTAATGTCCGGGCATTGTGCCATAATCGTGAGCTTGGATCCCACGCACGCATAGAAAATATACATGGCTTAATAGAGCATCGTAGAGTTGTAGAAAGAGCGATGGACGGTGTAACGCATGTCGTCCATCTGGCAACCTGCAAGGAGACCCCGGAGCAGATCATGGACGTGGCTGTCAAAGGTTTGTTCTGGTTGCTGGAAACCTGCCGTATCAGTCCCACCTTTCGACAGTTTATCATGGTCGGTGGGGATGCGGGTGTGGGACATTTTGTCTACCCTCATCCCATCCCTGTTACCGAAACACAAAAACACTCTGCCTATCCTGGCTGTTATGCGCTTTCCAAGGTTCTTGAAGAAGTCATGCTCGAGCAGTATTACATCCAATATGACCTCAATGGCTGTTGCCTGCGGGCGCCCTGGATTATGGAGAAGGATGATTTCAAGGCTCAACTCTCCTTTGGTGAGGATGTCTTCGGCGGACCGCGCTGGCGTGACCTGGTGGGCGTGGAACAGGCTGATGAATTTGTGCGGACTCAGACCATCCCAATCATGCTGGACCCGGATGGGAAGCCCGTCAAACGCAACTTTGTCCATGTGGACGACCTGGTCAGCGCTTTGCTGCTGGCAATCGACCATCCTGGGGCTCGACAGCAACTCTTCAATATATGCATGGATGAGCCGGTCGATTATGGCGAGATGGGCAGGTATTTGAATGCAAGCAGGAGCCTCCCAATTGTGGAAATAAAAACGCAATATCATTCCACCTGGCTTGACAATACAAAAGCAAAATTTCTATTAGGCTGGCGTCCAGAGTATGATCTAAAGAAACTGATTGACTCGGCTTTTACCTATGTGCGCGCTGGTAATGATCCGCGCAAGGTTTGGTACCCGGGATAAACTCCCTTTCGTCTTCCGAATCGCTGGGCAGGATATCAGATCGTTTTGCTGTCAGCGCGGTGTAATATGCTGAACAAGCGGCTTGCTCTAAAACTCTAGCCGTGTTTTGATTTTGCATACAAAAAGACTCCCAAATATATCGGTGTAGCGGCACGGTACCCCCAGTATTTTCTTCGGAACTGTTCAAAATCTTAAGCTTGCTCTAAGCCTCTTGACTTTCAGAATTATTCCATGTAAAATGTTATCGTTCCCGTTATCGATAACGGGAACGATAACAGGAGAAAAATGCGTCAAAGGATGGCACGTCCGATTATCAAGGAAGTTTCATCCGTGGCCGGGCTCTCTACCCAGGCGTCGTCACGCGTTATTAATAAAAGGCAAGATGTTTCTCTAGAGACTCGTAAACGAGTTCAACCGATGACTGAAGCACTTGGAACCAAACCGGGCGTCCTGGCCAGTGGCTGGATCAGCCAGAGAAGGTATACAGTAGGGATCGTCACTGCTGGTTTGGAGTACATCGGACCTTCCCGGCCATTAAAAAACACCCCCCTATCTAATAAATCTAATTTAAGACCGGTTTTCCAGACATTGCTGTCACGGCAGGTGGATGGAATCATTTGGGCCGTTCCTCAAGTTGGTGAAGACCCTTCAGTGATCCATGATGCTGCACTCGGCATTACAGTTCGCCTTGTCCATGTGGCAATGGCGCCACAAAAAAATAAATCGGTTGGGGCCATCGATCATTATCAGGGGGGCGATTGGCAATGACTCACTTGTTTGAGCAGGTCAACCGAAATATTGGTCATATTTCATCAGGGCCGCTGGAATGGCGGAAGACGCGCCAAAGAATGCCGGCCTGGGAAGAAGCTTTGATTGAAGTGCGCTTTGAAGCTACCGATAATCAGGGGGTGAAAGGTAACCGGTCACCTGAAAGTGGCGCATTTGCAATTGCAGAATTAATAGATCGATATCCAGAAATAGACGCAATTCTTGCAGGAAATGACCAGATGGCGCTTGGAGCCACTCAGTTCGCTGCGTAGAAAAGAACAGGAGGTGAATTCATCAAGAGTTACATCAATCCAAATAAAGAAGAAGTACCTGCCCAGTGATTGCCGTCCCCAAGCAGGTACTCCAAACGAGAGACGACCCATCACTGGGTTCAACCCTCGCCTATCCTGATTATATCCTGTCAGAATCTCTTTCAAAAGAAAATCAACCATCTACCTATAAGGAGAGAAGATGATTAAGAAACTCGCATTCCTGATCGTACTGGCCGCCATGGTATTGGCTGCATGCTCGCCTGCAGCGCCAGCGGCAACCCAGGCTGCAGCTCAGGCAAAAGCATTCGGCCAGGCAGATTGTGCGCCAAATTGCACCCCGAAAGACATGACTCTCTGTTACCCTCAGCTCGGTGCCGAAAGTGATTGGCGCACCGCCAATTCAGCCTCATTCAAGGAAACTGCCCAAAAATTAGGCGTCAAATTGATTTTCTCAGATGCCCAGCAGAAACAGGAAAACCAGATCTCTGCCATTCGCTCCTGCATCCAGCAAGGTGTGAATGTCATTGCCTTACCTCCAGTGGTTGAACCCGGATGGGATGCAGTTCTTCAGGAAGCCAAGGACGCGAATATCCCGGTCATCGTTGTTGACCGCTCAGTCTCTGCTGATCCCTCCCTGTATGCTGCGCACATTGGCTCAGATATGGAGATCGAAGGAAAGCGCTCCGCTGAAGAATTTAACAAGCTGCTTCCCAACGGCGGCAACATCCTTGAGCTTTCCGGCACCACGGGCTCCGGCGCCGCTGTTGGCCGCGCCAAGGGCTTCCGCGAAGCTCTCAACCCGAATATTAAGATCCTGGACTCCCAGACCGGCAACTTCACCCGTGCTGAAGGCAAGCCTGTTATGGAAGCCTTCCTGAAGAAATACGCCGGGCAGATCGATGGCGTCTTCTTCCACAATGATGACATGGCCATTGGCGCTGTCGAGGCGATCAAGGCTGCTGGTATTAAACCTGGTGATCTCAAGATGGTCTCGATCGATGGCACCCGCGGCGGTTTCCAGCTCATGATCGATGGCTGGCTGCAGGCGGATGTGGAATGCAATCCTCTGCTGGGACCGCAGGTGATGGATCTGGCCCTCAAGCTTATGAACGGTCAACCCATTCAGAAGGAAGCGCTCACTGACGAGGGCGTCTTCTATCCCGACAAGGCTGCTGAACTGCTGCCGACCCGCCAGTATTAAATCCAGAACGGCATGAGTTTTCTGGAGGCTCGCAAAAAGCCAAAGTGAGCATGATCTACCAAGGAGCGGCGGTGCGTGACGCCGCTCCTTATCCAAATTGTAAATAACATTATTGCGGTAAGAGGCAGTTCCAATGAACAATGCTGACGATTTTATCCTGACCATCAAGGGCATTTCAAAAACTTTTCCGGGCGTCACTGCTCTTGAAAACGTAGACTTCTCCTTGAAGAGAGGTGAGATCCATGCGCTCGTCGGTGAGAATGGGGCTGGAAAATCCACCCTTATTAAAATAATGACCGGCGTGGAACATCCCGATTCCGGCACGATAGAGTTGGATGGCAAACCGGTTCAGGTTCGGTCACCACAACATTCGCAGGAAATTGGTATCAGTACCGTTTACCAGGAAGTGAACCTGTGTACTAATATTTCCATAGCCGAAAATATTATGCTTGGATTTGAACCACATAATTTTGCCGGTATTCATTGGAAAAAACTGTATGCCTCTGCCAGGCAGGCATTGGCAAGACTTGACGTCGATGTAGACGTAACCCAACCCCTGGGGAATTTTTCGGTCGCCATCCAACAGATGGTGGCAATTGCTCGATCCCTTGAAATTACCTCCGCCAAAATTCTCATTCTTGATGAGCCCACCTCGAGTCTGGATGTCAATGAAGTGAGTCGACTTTTTGATGTAATGCAAAAATTGAAGAGCGAGGGCATTGGTATTATTTTTATTACTCATTTCCTTGATCAGGTTTACCAGATTTCCGACCGTATCACGGTATTGCGAAATGGTAAGCTGGTCGGCACTTATGAGACGGCTTCCTTACCACGTGTTGAGCTCATCGCAAAGATGCTGGGACGCAGCATCACAGATTTGGATAACGTTTCCAAAGTTAGATTAATGAGGGAACGAAAAGAAGACATAAAATGTTCGCTTGAAGCAAAGGGCCTGGGGCGGGCAGGTTCGCTTGAACCATTTGACATGGAACTCTTCCCGAGTGAAGTGGTCGGGATCGCTGGCCTGTTGGGTTCGGGACGTACCGAACTGGCCAACCTGACTTTCGGAATTGATACGCCTGATACAGGTTCTCTCACAATTGATGGCCGGAAAATTAATCATTTTTCGCCTTTGGAATCACTTAAGAATGGCATCGCTCTATGTCCTGAGGATCGCAAAGCAGAGGGGGTGGTAGGCGACCTAACCATTCGTGAGAATATCATCCTGGCCCTGCAGGCTCGTTATGGATGGTTCAAATTCCTTACCATCCAGAAACAATATGAAATCGCAGAAAGATATATCAAGCTCCTGGGGATCATCACCCCCTCCCCGGATCAATTGGTAAAGAATTTAAGCGGCGGGAATCAACAAAAGGTCATCCTGGCACGCTGGCTCGCCACGAATCCTGAGGTTTTGATCCTTGATGAACCCACCCGCGGCATAGACGTGGGAGCCAAAGCCGAGATCCAAAAACTGGTCCTGGATCTGGCTGAAGAAGGGAAGTCTTGCGTGTTCATTTCATCGGAATTGGAAGAGGTTTTGCGTACGAGCCATCGAATTATTGTCATGCGGGACCGTAAAAAAGCGGCCGAGTACTCCGGCAATGTAGATGACCAGACGATCATTCAAACTATGGCAGGCAGTCTATGAAAAACAACATTTCCTGGATCAAACGTTTTCGTGAGAATCGTTTATTCTGGCCCTTCGTTGCACTGGCTTTAATTCTCATTGTCGATGCCATTTTCGCCCCTGGTTTCTTCAAAATCGGCGTGCTCGATGGTCATCTGTACGGGAATATCGTCGATGTATTCAATAATTCTGCTCCTTTGATGCTGGTGGCGCTTGGAATGACCCTGGTAATTGCAACCGGAGGGGTGGACCTTTCTGTTGGGGCTGTGATCGCCATTTCAGCCGCCATGGGTGCTGTGCTGATCAATCCGGCCCTGGGAAATAAACTGATTTCCAACGATATCCTGACCAAGGATGCCACGAATACACCGTTGTGGTTAATCGTTGTTGCCACCCTGGGAGCAGGCACCCTGTGCGGCTTATGGAACGGCCTCCTGGTTTCAAGGGCCAGGATCCAACCTATGGTGGCGACCCTTATCCTGATGGTGGCCGGTCGTGGAATTGCCCAATTGATCACAAACGGTCAAATCATGACCATCTATTACACACCCTACTTCTTTTTTGGGAATGGGTTTATTTTGGGATTACCTGTATCCATTTATATTGTGGCCGCAGTATTTATATTTGCATGGTTCCTGGTTCGCAAAACTTCAATTGGTCTGTTCATCGAATCGGTGGGAATCAATGCAAAGGCCACCTATTACAGTGGCATAAGTGAAAAAAATATCAAATTATTTGTTTACATCTTTTCCGGCTTTTGCGCTGCGATCGCCGGACTGATCCTAAGTTCCTACGTCCATAGTGCGGATGGCAATAACAACGGCCTCAATTATGAATTGGATGCAATCCTGGCCGTTGTGATTGGGGGAACGCTAATGTCAGGCGGGCGTTTCTCTTTGCTGGCAAGCCTGCTTGGGGCATTAATCATTTGGACCTTTACTATCACCATGTATACCTTTGGCGTACCGGCAAATGCACTGCTGGCCGGCAGGGCTGTACTTGTCCTCCTGGTGATCCTGCTTTATTCAGATTACTCTCGTCGTCTATTGAATAGAATTTTCGATCTCAGAGGATCCTAATATGGCTCAACGAATTAAGCAGTTCGTGCTCAATAATGCACCTTTGCTAACCACCATAACCATATTCATCCTGGTTTTCATGATAGGCGGCTGGTTGTATCCTGCCATGCAAAAACCCCAGGTGTTTTTTAACCTGTTCATAAACACCGCCAGTCTGCTGATCGTTGCCATTGGAATGACTTTTGTGATCATTACGGGAGGGATCGATCTTTCTGTGGCTGGCATGATCGCCCTCACTTCGGCTGCCTCAGCTGCCTTGCTGGCAAGGGGTACAGCACCTCTGATCGTCATGCCCCTGATGCTTGTAATGGGCATCGCATTTGGATTTACTCTGGGCTGGATCATTCACAACCTAAAGGTGCAGCCTTTTATTGTGACTTTGATGGGTCTGTTTTTCGCACGGGGCATGGCTTATATCATCACCCTTGAAGCACTGCCTATTCAGGATCTCACATATCGCATGCTGGCCCTGACAAAGGTGCATATTCCTTTTATGGGGAAGGAATATGTGTATATCCCTTCTCTGATTGGCCCGTTGTTGTTAATCGTCGCAGTATACCTGTCATACTACACACGTTTCGGCCGTACCGTTTATGCCATAGGCAATAATGAACAATCTGCCAGGTTGATGGGTCTGCCTGTGGGGCGTACAAAAGTCACTGTCTATGCCTTTAGCGGCTTTTGTTCTGCCCTGGCCGGGATCGTATGGAGTATTTCGCTGCTTTCCGGCTACGGGGGGTATGCTCCTGGAATGGAACTGGATGCG
>JBLMZU010000575.1:0-4396 GCA_050258995.1 Bacteroidota bacterium | reverse complement strand
GACGGTTTCCGGGAATGGGATGGGCGTCCTGCCGGAATTCCAGGGCAAGGGCGGGAATGCCCTTTTATATTATGAAATGGGAAAAACGATCCTCGGCTCCAAGCAATTCCGGGATCTGGAGATGACGCAGGTGGCCGAGAGCGCCACGCAGATGCGGGCAGACTTGAAGAACCTGAACGGTGAGGAATATAAAACGCACCGGGTGTACCGGAAGAGCTTGTAATGTGGAAGCAGTAGCAATGGTTCACTTTTGACATTCGACACAAATGAAACATCCGCTGGAATTCTTTCCCTTTCATCTCCGGAGATCTTTTTTCTTTACGTTCCTTTTTCTGACTATCAGCATGTTCGCAGTCTTCCGTATCCAGGATCAGCCCCTGCGGACGCAAGCCGCTCCCAACGGGATCGTCTCGTTCGAGCTGGCCGGGACTCCCCTGGCCGCCCACGCCATGACCGAGTCGTGGAAGCAGGGGAATACGCTGCTCGGCGCAACCGGAAAGCCCAATCCCGATATTGTTAACGGGGCCTACTCCTTCGCCGCCTTCGGTCTTGGGCTGGACTATCTTTTTATGCCGATTTACGCACTGGCGCTGGGGTTTGGTACACTGCTGGTCGCCCACAAGCATACAGGCTGGATCAATTCCCTTGCGGTGCTGGCGGGGTACGGTGCATTTGTTGCGGCGCTGTTCGATGCAGTGGAAAACTACGCCCTGTTCCGCGTATTGTTGGGATGGTATCAGTCCGCTTACCCCGCAATTGCTGCATTTTGTGCGACTGTGAAATTTGGCCTGCTCGCCTTCGGGATCCTGATATGTTTGATCGGCTGGCTTTCCCCCCGAAAATAGCTTAACTTATACGGTTTCCGGCCCCACCTGCATTTTCAACTCTTTTCCCATGGCTGTTTCACTTTTATTGCCTGAGCCGTCCAGGGGCAGGACCACGTGGAACTGGCTGCCGGGGAAGTTCACCTCGTCGTAGCCGGTGCTCTCCACCCAGATCCGGCCGCCGTGTGCTTCGACAATTCCCTTGGAGAGGGCAAGCCCCAGCCCTGCGCCACTGCCCATAAAACGGGTCTTGCTCGTGGAATGCTTGGAGAGCTCACCGGGCTGGTAGAACTTGCTGAAGATGATCTCCCGGGAGGCCGGGTCCACGCCCACGCCTGTGTCGCTGACCACATACTCGATGCCGCCGTTCGGCAGCTCCGCGTTGTAGGCAGGCAGGGTCCGGGCCGCGACCGCGATCCTGCCTTCATTGGGGGTGAATTTGATGGCATTGGACAGCAGGTGCTGGAAAAGTTTCATCAGCAGGTTCGGGTCGGCCTTGGTCAGGGGCAGGGCAGGGATATTGACGGAAAGGGTCTGGCTGCGCTCCCCAAAAGTATTCTCAAGTTTGTCGGCGACTTCCTTGATCAAACCGGCCGTATCCACAGGGACCAGGTTTAGCTGCAGGGTACGCGTATCGATCTGGGCGATGTCAAACATCGAGTCCATGATCTCGTGCAGACGCTTGGTTCCCTTGGAAATGCTCTTGAGCATTTGATGGACGTGGGAGGGCAGGGTTCCGTCCTCGTTCAGCATTTCGGTATAGCCGATGATGGTGGTCAGCGGCGTGCGGAGTTCGTGGGACGCAATGCTGATGAAATCAGACTTGGTCTGGTCGAGGCGCTCGAGGTCGCGGTTGGCCTTGTCGAGGTCGCGGTAGGCCTGGCGCAGCTCGGTGTTGAGCTGGACCAGGTTCTCGACCAGGCGGGCATTCTCGAGCGCGACCGCCGTCTGGTTGGCGAGAGCGGAAAGGGTCACCAGGTCTTCGGCCGTATAGCGATTGCCGTTGATCTTCGCCCCCAGGGCCAGCATGCCGATCCATTCCCGCTTCGAGAAGATCGCCAGGTACACTTCGGCTTCCAGGCTGTTGAACCACTCCCGCTCCGGCTGGGAGACGGACCGGAACACGGGCAGCAGGTCCAGGTCATATTGCAGGAGCGGTCGCAATTCCACCGTCAGCTGGCGGACCACCGGATGATCCTGGGATAAGTTGAGTACCTTGATCTGCCGTTCCCCCTCATTTCGCACGGCTCGCAGCTTATAGGCTTTTTGCCCATCCTGGGGATTTTCAGAATCGACCAGGAACAGGAAGCCGCGTGTGATGTCCATGGCTTCGATGATCAGGCCGACGGCGACATTTGCCAGCCTCTGCATGTCGAGGATGTTACTGATCTGCTCGCTGTATTGGTGTAGAGTTTTACTGGGATGATATTCCTGGATCTTCAGCCAACGGTTCACCGCCCGCTGCACCAGGGAAAGAAGCGGCGTAAAGATCAATGCCAGCAGCATGGCAATGCCCGCCCCCACCAACAGTGGGCTATATCGTGGCAGCGCATTGAAGGCCGTCTGGGAGACAGTGAAGCCGGCCACATAAAAGCCGACGATCAGCAGGGTCGTGATCACGTAGACCACCACCCGCCGTGCCACGTCCCGCAGGTCGGTCGGGTCGTGGGTGACAATCACAAACGTAGCCAGTACCGCGGCACCGAGGCGGAGCGGGTTCCCGGGAATCGGATAACCTGCCATGATCAGGCCATCGTTGAGGAGAACCAGCAGGAATACAGGCGTCCAGTAATTTAGACGGTTGCGGAGCAGGGGCTGGCGGGAAAGGTTATGAGCGGACCGTACATTGATGAAGCCGCCGAGCGTGAACACCAGCCAGCCAAGCATGGCCCACGTGGGAGCCAGTCGTTCTCGTGTCAGCACAAAGTTTCCGCTTTGCCAGATGACCTCTCCAAAGCCTGGCACATTTGGAATGATGGCCATAAAACCGAGCACCCAGAACAGGCCGATCCCCAGCCATACCGTGGGACTGCGGCGGATAAAGGAGAGGACACACAAAAGCAGCAGGAAGGAGAGGGCGAGCGCGCCGTAGATCTGAAAATCATTTGCCACTTGCGATGATGCAATATACAGCTCGCCCGTGCGCCAGAGCCCCTCGACAGCGGTCATGAGCGAAGCCAGAGCGATATATACACCTAAAAAGATCGCTGCATTCTCCTGCCCCGCAGGCCGTTTGTACAGGGTGATGATCAGGGGCAGGTACAGGATTGCAAGGATCAGGTATAAGATCAGGATCAAGGTTTGCGCTGACATCAGCGAAAAGTATACTCGAAATCACTTAACACGGTTATCATTGAGACATGCTCATCACCAAAAATTCCCGCGATTCATACCAGTTCAGCCCGGACTTCTTCCAGCCGGATGGGGGCGTGAGCTTCGCTGACTTTGCCGCAGCTCGCAGGTTCGCCTCCCAAATGTCGTTGCACCGGGACCAGCCGGTTGCAGCATCCGAGCTTTATGCGATGCAGCTGATTGACGAGGCCCTGCGCATGCTTGTCAGGCGTTTTGCCCCAACAGCCATCATGAACACCGCGGTCTCTCATGCCGAGGAAAGCCTCGGCGCGGACTCCGTGACCAGGACGGAAAGAAAATTTGTATCCGAATTCCCCCCTGATAATGTATATCGGGGCGAGGAGACACTCGAAGAGTACCTGGCGCGTATCTCCAACGGACGGATCAAGACAGTCGAAGAATTGATCTACATCTTTACGCACAATGCCAACCCGGCGGTTCGTCCCTTAATTGACCTGGTGGATGATGAGGCACTGGAGCCGACCGCCTACAAGAGCCTGATCGCCTCCTTGAACACGTTCTTTGCCCGGGTTGCCAAGGAGAATATGGGAAGCCAGGCGGGGCCATCCCTTTTTGAAATCCTGCGCGCACCGGCCGAGGCTTCTCCCTATTCGCTGGAGGGCCAGCTCCAGTACATCCTCGATAAATGGGGACAGATCCTGGATGTGCAGTTTGTCTCCCGCATCGTGCGCGGCATGGATTACCTCCGTGAAGAGACCATCCGCCAGCGCGGACACGGCGATTTCAAGCCGGATATCCCCCTGCAAACTTTTGGCGGCGGTGAATACCAGGAGTACGAGCAGTACAGTCCCGACAAGGATTGGATGCCGCGCCTGGTGTTGATTGCTAAAAATACCTACGTCTGGCTCGAGCAGCTTTCGCGCAAGCACGGCCGCTGGATCAAAACCCTCGATCTCATCCCGGATGAGGAGCTGGACCTTCTGAAGGAGCACGGCTTTACCGGCCTGTGGCTGATCGGCCTGTGGGAGCGCTCGCATGCCTCGCAGCGCATCAAGCAGCGCATGGGCGATGCCGACGCGGTCGCTTCGGCTTATTCGTTGTACTCCTACGATATCGCCGAAGATCTGGGCGGCTGGGCTGGCCTGGAGAACCTGCGCTGGCGTGCCTGGCAGCGCGGTATCCGTCTTTCTGCTGACATGGTGCCCAACCACATGGGTATCGACTCCAAGTGGGTGATCGAGCATCCCGACTGGTTCCTG
>JBLMZU010000574.1:0-3265 GCA_050258995.1 Bacteroidota bacterium | reverse complement strand
CCATGGTTTTCTCCTAGAACAGAGTCATTTGATCTTTCCGAATATTCTTAATGCCAGCCGCAACTACCGGAGCAGCAGGCTTAGCAGGGGGCCGGGCAACTGCCGCGCCCTTCGTCCTGGCCTTCTTTTCAATGTTTTTGAGGCCTCTTTCAGGGATCAGTGTCTTGAGCTCGTCCAGCATGGCGAGAATTGGGGTAGGGAGGGGGAGGTTCGATTCAACCCCTTCCTGAATGATGGGTGTGTCCGTGGACACGCGTACCGAAACGATGATGGAGCGTTCGGCCGCTTCGTTCTGTTTCGGTAGAAGAACCACAGTCGCGTTCACCGGGCTGGCGGGCCAGATGGTTTGCAGACTGGTCATAACATTGCTGATCTTCTCCGGCAGGGGAACATCGGCAGCCGGGAAGGCTTTCACGATTGGCTCGTCTTTGTGGTTGTGAACACTCACGCTTACGGTCCCGTCAGGGAGCAGTGAGTACCCGATTGTGATCGTGCACCGATCCCATTCGTATGGGTCCAGGAGGAGCGGGTTCGGAGGCGGCTCCTCGCGCTTGTGGGCTGTGACGGGTTTCGCGTGACTCTTTATTGCATTTGCCGCGACAGGTTTGGGGGTTGTGTCGATTTCCTCGACCGCGGGCGCAGCTGGTGAAATTTCGCCCCCAGCCGCAAGAGTCCCTTCCTCTCCCGTTTTAACATCAGGTGATTTTTCAGTAACTTCTTTTTCTTCGTCCATCAGGAATTTCTCCTTTTCTTTATGAATCACAATGCGCCTCCCATATGGAGGCGCATTGCATTTGAACGTCCAATGTTTAAGCGAGTCTACAGACACGCTTTTTTATTCTTCACTGTCTATGACTTCGACAAAAACATCCGGCCGATCCGAAGAAGACCTCAGCCTGGTGAGAATGCTCCTTGCCACGATCAGGTGAATTTGCCATATCTGGGCATGTTCGCGGACGACCTGGCAGAGAAAGTCGAACCACTTTTGGAGATCTTCAAGAGGCCAGGCTTGTTCTGATGAAGGGATGTCGCAACCGTGAAAGACATCCAGGACGCAGGTCAGCTCCGGTTCTCTGGGGAAGCGCGCAGTCGCTGCAAGATTTTTGCCAGCCATCTCCAAGCGGAACTCAAGCGTGAAGTTTTTCCAGTAGGACAGGTAGGCAATCTGCTCAACGATATTATGAGAACAGGGGACATAACTGCCCGAAAGATTTTCTGCGTTCATCTGGCGAATAAAATCAATCAAAAGCTTGAGTTTATATCCGGAGTCCATTTCCATTTCGGCCAGGCTGAATCCGGCGCTCTGTATGAGCTGGTTCTCTGGGCGAGTGACCAACACAGGCACATACTGGCGATCATGGTCGATGAGCCGCGTATTATCGCGTGCAAGATGGGGCGCAATTCGAAGTGAGGTCGTTGTGGTGGAAGATTTGATGGAAGTAGTGGTACTGATCATTTTTATTTTCTCCTTGTCTCGTGTCGGTAGACATGTTCTAGTGCGTTTTGGAAAATCGTGGGACATTTGTTCACTTTTTAGCTTCCAGATACGGTCTATAGCAGTGAAATGGGTAAGCAGAAGATTCCTGTCTTACGCAGTGTTACGGTTGCTCCAACCAGGAATTTCACCAGGGCTTATTCTTGACAAGACCAAGTCCCTGGAAGACATTTTGCAGTTCTGTAATACGCGCGATCGAGGTGATTTGAGGAAAACTTACACTTTGTTTAGGTCAGGAATCTGCTGTCGCGAAAATGCTATAATCTTTTCATTCTTCATCCATTGAAGATATCTCTCCCTTTATCCCCCGCGTTGCTAGTTACAGCTTGATCCGAATGCAGTCGCTAAAAAAACAGGGATCATCCTGGAGGGATTTCAGTCCTGCCGTTGCCAAATGAATACACCGAATGGCGAATATGAGGCAATGGCCTGGTTGATGTAGCAAAGTTCAAAATAGTTTCACTATTGGAGAGATGATGGCTAACTTTCCGTTTCAACGATTGCAGGCTGATCTGGCGAAATTGATCGCAGAGACGCCCGCCGGTTCGCGATTGACGTCCGAACCTGACCTCGCCAAGCAGATGGGTGTCTCACGTGCCACATTGCGTGAAGCAATGCGCACGTTTGAGACCCAGGGCTTGATCCGCCGCCGCCAGGGTTCCGGCACCTACGTGGTCGGCAAGTTCCAGGTCATCGAAGCCGGGCTCGAAGTCCTGGAAAGCCTCGAGACGATGGCGCGCCGCATGAATTTGGAGGTTTCTGCCAGTGACCTGCGCGTCGAGCAGCTGAGTGCTGATAAGGGCACGGCAGAAGGTCTGTGCGTGGAGGAAGGGACGCCTTATGTACGCGTCCGGCGTG
Source organism: Bacteroidota bacterium (assembly GCA_050258995.1). Taxonomy (GTDB): domain Bacteria; phylum Chloroflexota; class Anaerolineae; order Anaerolineales; family Villigracilaceae; genus Defluviilinea. The sequence goes on along the minus strand of JBLMZU010000574.1, from coordinate 912 downwards.
TGATGCGCGCCGAGGGCCGGCCGGTTGCCTACCTGATCGACTCCTTGCCCACCGAAATTCTCAAGCTAGATGATCTGACCAATGAGCTCCGCGGTTCCGTGCTCGATTACCTGATCAACAGAGGCGTGGACCTGCAGGTGTCGCGGGCTGCGATCAGCGCCACCAATGCGGCCGCGGATGTGGCCAAAGCCCTTGAGATCCAGCGGGATGATGTGCTGCTCCGCTTTGCATCACAACTCTATGATGGAGCGGACAAGGTTGTGGATTACTCTCTCAGTTATTTCATACCTGGATATTTCCATTTCCACGTCAGCCGGCGGGTTGGAAATGGTACGCTTGTATAAGCGTCTCAAGTGGTTTGGGTGGGACTGCAGCTATTCTTTTAACGAAACAGAAAATTATCGCTGCCCTTTAAAACAACCTCATCTGTCCGGTCTCTTGAACAGGTGATGGGACAATGATCTCCAACGGAATAAGTTGGGCTGTGATTGGCTCATCGGCCGTTGCTTCATGCTTCTGCTTTAAAGCCGTCAGCTGAGCACGCTCCTGTTGCTCGGTCTCGGCTTGCAGATATCCGGCGATCTGGTCATGGATGTTGCTTTCTTTGAGCCATTTGATCAGTGCAATCTCAACATCGGACCAGGTGAAGGCCGGGCTGCCGATGCCGCACAACCAGCTCGTTGTCACTGTCTCCACCCAGTGAAGGCATTTATAGGTGTCTTCGAACCAGATGAAGTAGAAACCGCGGATGTCATACTCGGCGCAATGACCGAACATGGCGCGCAAACGCCGGTACAGATCCTTATTGAAGGAGCCGCATTGAAAGCCGCCAAGGATGAATTTCACGAACCTGTTGGCCCACTTGGCTTTGTCCTCGGCAGTGCCGGAGTTCGAAGCAACGAAATCCTTTGC
>JBLMZU010000573.1:0-3582 GCA_050258995.1 Bacteroidota bacterium | reverse complement strand
CCTTGCTTTCTAGGGCAGGCAAATAATACTGCTTAGCCAACAAATCAACCAGGTTCACGGCACCTTGATTCCGAATGCCGCCAATATCATTACCAAGGCTATCCTTTATTCGCGGGTCATTTTTTCGCATACTGCCAGAGTCATCTATCATCAACACAATCTTGATATCGCAGTAGGAAAGGTTGGGTGAAACTCCGCATGTTAACGGATATGTGCTGGTTTCCTGGTAGCGCCTGGATACGTTAGCCGGAGCGGCCAGTCCGTTTATTCCAAATGTCTGGAATGCGAGTATTGCCAGCAACAAAACCAGAAAGCACTTCCTCATTGCCCGATCGGTGAATCTTTGCGTCTTCATTTCTTTTCCTCCATAATAAAATCGATGCTACCTATGGCTTTAACACAATAAGAAATTCCACTCCAACCCGGAGTGGAATTTCTTATTGTGTACGCCGCGACTCATCTCGACCTTCTGAAAAGAAGGCGAATAGACTAAAAAGTCCTCGTTGCAGATCTTGTTCTTTTTTTGTGAACACCTGAACTCATTTATGAAACCCAAGCTTGATCGATAAGAGGGGAAAGTAAATTCAAAATATCATTCCCACATATTGATATAAATTATATTACTTGGAGTGGAAATGTCAACATTGAGATTTTTCTCACGAAATAAGGCAAAAATAACGAGGATGTTTTTAGCTTGTGAAGGTATTCCTATGCCGGGTTTGGGATGGCGTTCCCTGATGGGAATGCAAAAATTAGTCAAGAAGGAGGGAAAGCTTGTTACATTTTTCAACAAAAGGGGCCATGTTGCCTGGCTCCCAATCAAGGGTATGTTCTCTGACTGGTTCCTCCACGGGAATACGTATTACTGATGAGCTGAAATATTGAAAGGGTGGCAAAATAGAACTGCAAGAGGCTGGTCGATGGCAGCCTATGTAATAGGCTATTTGAAATGGAAACATTTGCTGATGAAGAACTATGAAATTATTGCAACATTGGGTCCGGCCAGCGATGTCGAGGCTGTGTGGATGTCAATGCTGGCAGCAGGGGCGACGGCATTTCGCTTGAATACCTCCCATCTGGCGTTAGGGCAGCTTTGGGCATGGCTGGAGCGATTGGAGCCCTTCCTCAGGGACCGGCAACCGCGCCCGGCACTCGTTCTGGATCTGCAGGGTAGCAAGTGGCGGTTGGGACAGTTCAGTCCGCTGGAACTGGTCGATGGACAGACCATTGAGCTGGTGCTCTCCCCTACCAGCGACCGGCCCGACTGCCTGCCAGTACCCCACGCCGATTTTTTCCAGGCTGCGCTGCTCTCCAGTCCTGAGCTGCGGCTGAACGATGCCAAAGTACACCTGCGAGTGGAATCGATCGCTAATGAGCGTCTGCGTGCCCGCGTGATCCGTGGCGGATCGCTCTCGGCCCACAAAGGCATCACCTACCTGGCGTCGGATTTCCGCAGCGAGGCGCTGAGCGAGAAAGACCAGCAGATCATCGGACAGACGAAGGATCTGCCGGGGATACGCTACGCACTCTCCTACTTGCGCGACGCCGCCGAAATGCACCGGTATCGGACCCGGCTCGGCCCGCAGGCTTACCTGATCGCCAAATTGGAGCGGGCTCCAGCGATGGCCGAAGCGGAACAGATCGCAGCTGAGGCGAACGAGCTATGGGTGTGCCGCGGCGACCTGGGCGCCGAGTTGGGATTACCTGGTATGGCACAGGCTGTATACGCGCTCGGTGGGTCGGTACATGGGCTGAACCGCCCGGTGATGATGGCTGGGCAGGTGCTGGAACACATGACGACTGCAGCCGCGCCAACCCGGGCCGAGGTGTGCGCCATACATGATGCACTGGCGCTGGGCTACGGCGGCTTTGTGCTCTCGGATGAAACGGCCATCGGCCACAGTCCGCTGAAGGCTTGCCAGGCCGCCGCCATGTTTCGGAATGATGGAAGCTAAACGATCAATGCTCTTTAGTTTCTACTGCCTTGTATTCATACCTGGATTCGAATAGCATCCCCTCAAGGGGGACACCGGTCGTAACTTAAACAAAAACACGTCAAAAGGCATGTCTTTATCGTGTGCCCCCACAGAGGGGGAGGATAATCCGTGAGTTAAGGTTAGCCGCCGGCAAATCTACCATGGCGTAGATTTCTGAAATCCTTGCTTGATTGTATCCCGATTCATTTTAGTAACTGTGACATTCTGTTCTTGCAGATAGACAGTTACCCCTCGTTGGCAGTGCTCAGATCCGCATTCTGGCTTCTCAGGTTTGCCAGGAGGATCTCCACACTGATCAGGAGAATCCAGAGCGGAAAAATCACCGGGGCCCAGTAGAAGCGGCCAAGGCTCAGTAAAAGGAAGAGCGCCAATACCAATCCCAGGAATGCCATCCAGCGGGGAAAAATCCCGGTCCGTAAGGCGAGAGTGCAGGTCGAGACCATAAATACGCCAGCCATTTTCATCGAATACACGTTCAGGATCTCGTAGGAGACTACCCGGCCAAAAGAATATATCGTCGAACCAACGGCGGCGGGTGAGCCTGCTCCCAACAGGCTGAGAGTACCGCCGGCGACGGCTGCAGCGGCGAACAGCATCGCCAGGAACAGCAGGCCGCTGCCCAGGAACACGGTGGCAAAGAAGCGGTCTTCATCCTCTCCAATCCGGTCACGCACAACGCCGATGAACCACAAAAAGGCGATGCCGGCAAACGGGACCAGGTTGAGGGCAAGCTCCATTCCCTGCCAGTTATCCGCAAGCCAATCACGATGGCCCGCTAGGTTCGGTGGGGTGGAAATGCGGAAAAGCACCAGGCTGGCGATCAGCAGCACGGAGAACACGATCCCGGCAACTGCTGCCGCGCGGGGTGTCGTCAGGCGTTTCTTGGCTTTGTTTATATTCTGGCCCATCGTTTGACCTCAAAGGATGTAAAAACTTATACGTTCGTCGATGGATTAGCCGATCATCCAGTGCTGTTCGCAGCTCGGCGCCCGGGAAAATTTTATCAACAGAACTGGCAGCTTGTTTGCAGGCTGCCAGTTCCTTTTGTATCTACTGGATTGCTACCACGAGGCGCAGGCGCTCTTCAGTCGAGATGAAATGATCGGCATCCTGGGCATCCTTGTCGATGTCGATCTCGACCCAGTTCACTTCGCCGTTGAACTTCTTGGGCGACGGATAATCGTAGGTCACTGCCGAGCCAAACTCATTGCCAATGTCACAGGTCTCGTCGGCGGAAAACACGAACGGTTCGGTTTGTTCCACCCGGCCTTGGCCTGCAGGCTGGCCGTCGATGTAGAGGAGGACAGTGCCGCCTTTGGCGATCCCGCCGCCATCATACTTGAATTCCATCCGCACCTGGTGTTTGCCCGCCGGGATTCTTGCCGTCCCCTCTACTGTGTACCTGTTAAGGCCGAAGAAGTTGTAGCAGTACTTGGGCTTGCCATCCCTGGCGTAAAGGCTCCAACCGCCAGTTAAGCCGCCCATGGCGATGATGACACCCTCGGCGCCCGATTCGGGCACCTCCAGCTCGGCAGTGATTGCGTGCGACTTGTTCTTGGTGTTGACAATCGAGCCTTCGGTCAAT
>JBLMZU010000572.1:0-6617 GCA_050258995.1 Bacteroidota bacterium | reverse complement strand
TATCTTCGCCGCACCCCCACCTATGCCCGGGTCACGATGTAAGTAAATTTGCTTGGGTGTCGATGTGGGTAAACAATACACATATAGTGTAGCAGGTGGGGCAGCGCTTTCATATAATCATAAGTTGTTTTTTCAGGCAGGTACACTCTCGGGAAAACCAAGGAAGTTATTCATATATCAATAGACGCTTGTCTTGGACGGGATGTCAGGAAGGCAACACTGTTGATCTAGAGATGATATATTCAAGCTGTGCAATAACAGCAACATTGATCTCCTGTCAACATTGATCTCCTTGCCTGATTCAAAGTCAATAATCTATAATCAAAGAACCCTATTCCGCACATGAATTCCTTAAACATCATTCACGCCCATGCATTTACGCCAGCAGGATGGCTTCAAGATACTCTGGTATGTATAGCTAATGGCAAGATTAGCAAAATAGAAACATATAGTGAGCAGTCTCTTGAAGGAGACATCATTGATGCATCTGGATTATTTGCATCCCCTGGCTGGATCGATATTCAAATCAATGGCGGATTCGGTATGGATTTTACCGATGATCCATCTGACATTTGGGAGGTAGCAGGACAGCTGCCAAAATATGGCACGACCTGTTTCCTCCCAACAATTGTCACATCTCCACCGGAGAAAGTACTCCGGGCAATGGAAGTATTGAGACTGGGACCACCGCCCGGCTGGTCTGGAGCCGAACCCCTTGGAATTCATGCTGAGGGCCCTTTTCTAAACCCACAAAAAAAGGGGGCTCACAATCCACGCTATCTACAAAGACCGTCCTTAGAATTGATTGATGGCTGGTCACGAGAGAATGGCATCTGGTTGGTAACTTTGGCACCCGAGCTGCCAGGCAGCGCCGATGTCATGGAAGCGCTCCATACTCGTCAGGTAGTCATCAGCGCTGGACACAGTATGGCCACGTATGAGGAGGCGATGACTTCTTTCGAAAGAGGCATCCAGTGCGGCACTCATTTATACAATGCCATGCCTTCGCTGTTGCACCGTGAGCCGGGTCTTTCAGGCGCCTTGCTCACCCAGCCGGAGATTATCGTTGGCTTAATCGCCGATGGGATTCATTGCCATCCGGGAATGTTGCAGTTAACGTGGAGAGCCAAGGGAGCCTCGGAAATCGCACTGGTTACCGATGCCATGGGTGCCATGGGAATGCATCCAGGCACGTATGAATTCACAGGTTTTGAGATCACTGTTGATCAAACCTCCGCGCGCCTGCCAGACGGAACTTTGGCAGGAAGCATTTTAACGACAGACCAAGCTCTCAGAAACATGATGAGTTGGCTTCACTTGAACCTGGAGGATATCATTCCTTCACTCACTAGCACCCCTGCTCGCTTACTGAATGTACCTCATAAAGGTCATCTAAGTTTAGGAGCCGATGCCGATTTGGTACTTCTGACAGAAACAGGTCAGGTGATGAAAACACTTGCCAAAGGACAGGTTCTATATTCCAGCTAGCGACCTTCCAAACAAAAACGGACACTCCCACATGAAGTGTCCGTTTTTTCATTGAAAAGACTTGGCGCCTATCCTTTTACGGCGCCAGCAGTCAATCCCGCTACGATATACCGTTGCAATGCGAAAGCAAGGATCAACGGTGGAATCGAGCCCAGGACACCGCCTGTTGCCATCAAGCCATAATCGGTTCCAAATTGGGAGCTAAATTCCGTGATTACAACCGGAATTGTCTTGGCATTGGATGCCGTGAAAATTAACGCCATGAAAAATTCGTTCCACGAAGACAGGAATGTGAAGGCTGCTACGGCCACGAGCCCCGGGCCAGAAAGAGGCAGGATAACCCGAACGAACGAACCGATTCGGGAGCATCCATCGATCATGGCTGCCTCCTCCAGATTCTGGGGAATCGTTTGGAAATAACTGTACATGATCCAAATTACTGTCGGAAGCATGAAACCCGAATACAACATAATCATGCCTCGCCAGGTATCCATCAACACCAATTGCTGCATCAACAAATATAAGGGAATCACCACCACAATAATTGGCAGCATTTGCGATCCCAGTATGCCAACCATTACCTTGGACTTGCCGGGAATTGGCACGCGGGCCAATGCATAGGCAGCCATTGATCCTCCAGCGACACAAATAATAGTTGTCATAATGCTGATTATCATGGAATTGGCAAGGCCGTGAAGAAATTTTTCCACGCCCGCCGGCAGAACAGCGCCATTCTTAGCTGCTCCCATGAAGAGGGCCTGATAGCGCGCAAGGGTTGGCTGCCGAGGAATCCAGTGGGGAGGAACTGCAGATAGTTCTGTTTGAGCGGAAATACTCGAGAGGATCATCCATACAAACGGTGCCACGACGACAAACACCAGTATCAGCACCAAAAAATAGAGAACAATCCGACCAAGCACATGCTGGATCCGGACCCTTCTTCCACGGGCCATGAACCTGTCAGGGAGTGACAAAATGGATGTTTTCATTAATATTCAACCTCCCGATAAAGGGCTTTCTGATATAAGATCACCATAATCAGGACAACCGCTGTCATCAAATAGGCAACCGCTGCCCCTCTCCCCAGGTTAAGGTTAATAAATGTTTTCAAGTATGTATAATAACCCACGACCGTTGTCCCCTCAGATGGTCCTCCTGCAGTAAGAGTGTAGATAAGATCGAAACTCTTAAGTGCCCAGATCGTGCGAAGAGAAAGGGCAACAAAAAGAGTCGGTCTGATCAAAGGGATGGTGATTCGGAAAAGGGACTGGAAGGCATTGGACCCATCCACCATTGCAGCCTCATAAAGATCCTTCGGGATGGTCTGAAGTGCTGCCAGGAATAACAAAGCAATAAACGGCGTTTCCTTCCATACATCCGCCAGGATCACCACGATTAGAGCCGACTTCGGATTACCCAGCCAGACAACGTACTCCTTGATTATGCCCAATGAATACAATAGTCCGTTCAGCGAACCATAGGAAGGATTCAAAATCCATTTCCACATGATGCCATTGACCACAGCAGGGATCGCCCACGGTAACAGAACCAGCATTCTCACCAGGTTGCGCCCAAAAAAATCCTGATTCAGCAGCAGAGCAATCGCCAGCCCAAGCGTGATCTCTATAAGCACAGCGCCTAAGACAAAAATAAGTGTAATCTTGACACTCTGCCAGAAATTCGCATCCTTCAGAATATATAAATAATTTTGAAAACCAACAAACGGATGTCCAAGGCCAGGCTTCATCAGGTCCCAGGTATGGAGACTGATCCAAAAGGAACGGATTAATGGATACAGAGTGATAACCACCATAATGATGGCAGCCGGGGCAATCAAAATGATCGCCGTCTGAAGATGCTCCCGCTGCTGCCTTGTCAGCCGTTTGCTCGATGTCATAGTCGTATTCCTCAAGAGGAACGCTGCGTGCGCCGGCGGAATTCTTTCAATGCCAGCCGCATGCGCTCGTCTACATGGGCTGCCGCTCCTGGCGCATTCAAGGACGGATTAATAATCGGTTTTTGCCCGCGTCGTAGTAGGGTAGCCGCTACCTCTGCAACGACCGTATTGGCGATGGCAACACCCGCCATCGTGGATGCCGGACCAATGGGATCCTCCAATCCTTCCAGGTGAATCGTGACGTCACCAACGGGAACACAATTATCGATGACCACGTTCGCAAAATCAATCAATCGTTTTCCTGTGGAGTGGCGAGATGCCGAGCTTGCGCACTGCGCCACAGATGTAACGGCAACCACCTGCAGTCCCAGCTCCCGGGCATGGCGAGCTGTTTCCACCACCAATCCGTTTACACCGGATTGGGAAAACGCCCAAAAGGTGTCGCCATTCCGAAGAATATACCCATCCATGATGGCCTGCCCGTATCCCTCTGATCGCTCAAGAAATGTAAATTGAGATATCCCATTGCTGCCAATAACGTTTGTAAAGTAGATCAAACCAACATCCAGAATTGCCTGAAAGCCGACAATGTTGCCGCATTTTGGATAGACCTCCGCCACAGGTAAGGCCGAATGTCCGGCGCCAAACACGTACACGAGTCCGCCGGATGAAATGGTATCTGCCATCAGACTTGCCGCCTGGAGGATATTATCAGACTGAGTGCGGTCGATCTGGGCGAGGATTTCAGAAGCAGCTTCCAGATAGCGTAAATTCACGGTTTTTCCTCAAGAAAAATGAGGCGGGGGAAGGATCAGTCCTTCCCCCGCCTGTTAATACTCTTATCTTTACTGACCGCGGACGCGATTCGCTTCCGTTACCAACCAGTCGACTGCTTCCTGGGGGGTCTTTGTTCCGTTCATCACTTCCTGGACTGCAGTAGCCTCGGATGTGCGGAACTCATCCAGCCAGGAGACTGCCGGAACGAAATCGCCGTGCTGCAACTGCGCTGCCAAATCGGCGAAACCGGGCCAGGCTGCAATAATATCAGGATCACTGAACAGGGCCACGCGGGTAGGCATGTTGGCGCCCTTGATGGCGTGATCCTTCTGCGCTGCTTCACCAGTGAGATATGCGATGAACTTCTTGGCTTCTTCCTTGTGTTCGGAGGACTTCAGGACACCCAGACCACCAGCATACAGGAAGGAGTTGCTGCGGACGTCGCCGCTGCCGGGGACCAGAATATATCCAACCTTGTCCACAATGGTGGAGAGGTCCTTATTCCGATTGGCCTGCGTGGCAGCCCAGGTTGAATCGAGCAGGAAGGCTGTCTTGCCTGTGCCAAAGGCGATCAGGGTCTCGTAATCATCCATTGCCGTACCGGCTTTGTTGAAATATCCCTTCTGCACACCATCGGCCAGCATCTGGAAGGTGTCGAGGGCGGCAGTGCCATTCTGGAATACAGGTGCACCGGTTTCATCAAAGAATTGTCCACCGCGGCTGAAGATCATGGTGCCGGAGTTATAGTAGAAGTCACCAGGATGTTTTGCGGAAGGTGTGAAGCAGTAATCTGCTGCCTTGGCTTCGGCAATGGTCTTGCAGGCGTTCATGAAATCATCCCAGGTAACGATCGAAGCGGGGTCTACGCCAGCCGCAGCCAAAATATCCTTGTTGTAGGCCATGTGGGCGCCGCCGGAATACCAGGGCATCGCCAGTAAATTGCCATCGAAAGTGTAAAACTTAACAACAGATTCCAGCCAGTTCGCGCGTTCACTGTCAGGCATCATGTCATTGATGGGTTCAAACCAGTCACCAGCAGCAAGCTTGGGGGCGTCTGCGGACGGCATGAAGACAATATCATAACCGCCGCCACCAGCAGCCAGGGTCGTGAGGGTCTTATTCGTAATATCGGCCCAGCTCACAAAATCGACCGCGACCTTGATACCGGTTTCCTGTTCGAATTTAGCTGAATAGTCTGTTACAACATTGCCCTCATCCGGACGAACCAGCATACGAATGGTGACAGCTTCCTTGGGGGCTTCCGTCGGGGCCTGCGTAGCTTCCACAGGAGCCGCAGTGGGTTGGACACTGGCCGGCTCTGTCGCAGCCGGCTGAGTAGGCGCGGGAGCAGGTGCACAAGCTGCCAGGATCATCACTCCCAACACCAACAACGACACCAACAAATTGATTGAACGTTTCATCATCTATTCTCCTCTTGCAGTTAATGAGATATTTTTATCTGCCCAGCGTTCAGGCAGTGTCGACCGGGGGTAGTGATAGGGGACTATTTTGTTGTTTTTCTTTCTCCTTTACTTGTATCTTGCGTCTTCAAGCTTTAACATGATGCTATAGGCTGCCCCAAGCAATCCTGCATCACCAGCTAGTGTTGACTCCACTATCTGGACAGCCTGGGCAGAGATGGGCTGCGCCCAGGTATTCACCACTGCTGAAATCCTGGGGATGAGAAAACCAGCATTAGCGCCAATGCTGCCGCCAAGTATTACAGTTTCAGGATTCACCAAGCTGACGATATTGGCAATTCCCGACCCAATGAGATCCGCGAACTCGTCGCAAACCATTGTCGCGAGCGGATCGCCCACCTTGGCTGCCGCAAATACATCCTTGGCAGTGACTGGGGATGGAATTCTAGAAAGAGCGGAACCGGCATACTCACCGGTAGAAAGAAACTCTGCCGCCTGGCGGGCAATTCCCGGACCGGCCGTTCGTGCCTCCCAATAACCCAGAGCGCGATCTCGGGTATCCTCCTGATTGGCTCCAGCGCAGAAAGTAAACCAGCCTGCCGCACCGGCGAGACGGTTATTCCCGCGTACCAGGCGATCCTCCAAAATCATGCCTCCCCCTACGCCTGTGCCGATGATGACATCCACAATCGAATGATGTCCACGACCTGCCCCCACCCACCATTCGCCTAAAACCGATGTATGGCCATCATATTCAATGCAGACCGGTAAACGAAAGTGATCTTCAATCTCGGGCCGCAGGGCAACATTCCGCCAACCGTTAAGATTGGGTCCCCAGATGATGAAATCGGTTTCCCGTTCCAACATGGCAGGAATGCCAATGCCAATTCCCATAATGTCTGTGTAAGGCATTCCCGCTTCCTGCAGGAGGGATTCAAGTTGTGAAATAATCTGGGTAATATTCTGCCGGGGGCCGTCTTTGCCTGTTGGTTCCTGACGGCGTGACAAAATAGTCCCATCCCGCCTCACCAGAC
>JBLMZU010000571.1:0-5225 GCA_050258995.1 Bacteroidota bacterium | reverse complement strand
GCCGTTGGCAGCCTCGGCCTGGTGCCAGAACGGATACGGATCCGGGTCGGGGGTGCGTGAAAGGTCAAGGTCCACGAGGGCAGCCTGGTAGGAGCGGGAGGCGAGCGAGTCCCGGATCAGGCTGTCATAGGGAACAGCCTGCAGTTTCACCTCCACGCCGACCTGGGCCAGTTCATCCTTGATGGCCTGCGCCATCGAAGTATGGGTCAGATCGTTGGGGTGGAGCATCGTGAATGAAAGCGGCGTGCCATCCTTTGTCCGCACCTGCCCGCCATCTGCCGGAAGGACGTAGCCCTCCGTCTTCAACAGATTGATCGCCTGCTCGGGGGCGTAGGGAATCTGTTCCAGGCCATCGTGGTAAGCCCAGGAATTGGGAAGGATCGGCCCGTTGGCAACAATGGCCTGCCCTCCAAGATATTTATTGATCAGATACGGGCGGTTGATGGCCAGCATGAGAGCCCGCCGTACCTTTGGATTGTCCAGGAAAGGAGTTTCGGTATTTTTTGTGTTTAGCAGGACCATACCCATCTTGGGCAGCCGGCTGGTATAGATCGACAGTTTTTGTTCCTCGAGTGCTGCACCCAGCACATCCGGCGTGATCTGGCTCACACCCAGGATATCACCCTGGCGATAGGCATCCAGGGCGGCCGAGGAGCTGGGATAGTAGCGGAAGACCGCCTGCTCGATATAGGGTGGCTTGCCGTAGTACTTCGGGTTCACACTCAGCACCACGCCTGTGATCTGCCCGTTATCCACCATCAGCTTGTCAAACTTATAAGGTCCGCTACCCACCGGGTTAATGTTGAATTCTGCACTGGCCATTTGATCGGGCGGGACAGACTCCAGCAGATGTTTGGGCAGCACGCCAAAGGTCAGGTAGTCCATGAACGGGACAAATGGCTCGGGCAGGGTGAACTTGAGGTTCTTGTCGTTCAGCTTGGTGACTTCAATCTTGCCCCACAGGTCCTTGACATCCTGTGGGTAGAAGGATCCATCCCCCTTCATCCGATCGATCGTGAACATGACATCATCGCTGGTGACCGGCGTGCCGTCCAGCCAGACCGCGTTCTGCCGGAGCGTGAAGTTATAGACCTTGCCAACCTGTGAGACGCCCCAGGCCTCGGCCAGGTCGGCCCGCGGTTGTCCATTCTCGTCGAAGCGGACCAGGCCGCTAAAAAGCAGGCGGTCCACATCCCGGTCGGCGGAGTTGTTCCAGTCGAGGAGCGGATTGAGCCGTCCGAGGGACCCAACGAGCCCCTCTGTGTAAACGCCTCCCTGCTCGGGCTGGGGCAGGATCGCTCCCGTGATGGACGGCGTTTGCTGGCTAAGAAGCAATACAGCCACAATCCCCAGCGCGACCACGACGACCAGTATCTGCCAGCGTAATTGTTTCATAGAAAAGTAGATTTATCCGTGTACGCCAAACTTTAAACCAAGGGCTCGAAGGTTTAAGATCCTTTGGACCTCCGACTTGTGCGTTTTAATAGTTTAGACGACCATTCTCTTAATACCATCTTTCAAATGAGGCACGAAGAAGTTAATTAGAATACCAAGGCGAACGAACGTACCTTAGACGGAGGCAAGTCAGCATTTGTGCCTCATAGAATGGAATTCTACAATGACACAGTGATCGACAGGCATGTCCAGACGCAAGCCAGATTCAAGTTTTACCCCTCGAAATGGAATGGAAAGTTTAGCTTCCGTCTCAGTCAGTATACCGTTCGACTCAACGAAATGGCTCATGTCGGTACGAGATACCGATTCCAGTAAACCAGGTCAGAACTCTGCATGAACGCGTGAGCAGCATCCAACACAATCCTTCCAATCCGTCCCACTTCGAGTGGTAGCGGTTGGAAGACAGCCCTTGGCGTGGAATCCACGAAACCTTGGTGAGCGTAGTGACCTTCGTGTTTAAAAGAGTCATTACAAAAAAAGAAAGGCGCGTTCGCCCCGCAGACCCAGCCGCGCGGGCAAACGGCCTTTCAATTATGAACCAGGGAATCAGGATATGATGAGCAGCGTCAGGATCAGGATGAAGAACAGGGCGCTCAAAATGATGGTGGTCCAGAACAGCGTGCGTTCAACGCCGCGGCGGGCGGTGAAAACGCTGCCCGCGTCGGCGCCCGTCAGCCCACCCAGGCCGGCACCCTTGCTCTGCAGGATGACGCTCAGGATGAGCAGGACTGAGATTATAATCAGCGCGATATCTAAGTAGAATATCATGTACAGCAAGCCTCCTTGAATTAAGCGGGAACATTATACCCGCGGGTGGGAGGAAACGTCAACGTACTATTCTTTCGAAATATCGGATTAAACTGTAAGCCTTGCGAAGGTCTCGTGGAAATTGCCTGCATTCCGTGAAAGAAGCCTTCGCAAGGCTGCTGTTATGAGGTGACATGCACGAAATCGTCGTCAATCTGCACATGCACACCCGTTACTCGGACGGGACGGGAACGCACAAGGATATCGCCCACGCCGCGATCCGGACCGGCGTGGATGCGGTTATCGTGACGGACCATAACGTGCTGGTGCAGGGTGTGGAGGGATATTACCGGGTGGCGCGCAAGCGCGTCCTGTTGCTGGTCGGGGAAGAGATCCACGACCAGGACCGCGACCCGCAAAAAAACCACCTGCTGGTGTTCAATGCCAATCGTGATCTCTCGCACCTGGCCGACGACCCACAGACTCTCATCAACGGGGTCAGCGATTCCGGTGGGCTATCGTTTATCGCTCATCCAAAAGATCCGGAAGCGCCCGCATTCAAGGAGACAGATATCTCCTGGGAAGACTGGGAGGTACGGAACTTTACCGGCATTGAGCTGTGGAATGGGCTGAGCGAACTCAAAACGGTCGTCCCGACCAGGCTGCACGGCGCCTTCTATGCCTTTTTTCCCCAATTCATCGGCCATGCCCCGATCCTCGAGACGATCCAGCGTTGGGACGATCTGCTGTCCGACGGACGGCGGGTTGTGGCCATCGGCGGGTCGGATGCGCACGCCCTGCAGATGCATATGGGCCCCTTTCAGCGCGTTATCTTTCCCTATGAGTTTCACTTCCGCACTGTGAACACGCATCTCTTCCTCCCGGAACCGCTGACCGGGGATGTGCCAACAGACCGTAAAATGATCTACGAAGCGCTGGCAGCCGGACGGTGCTTTGTCGGCTATGATTTGCCCGCTTCGACCCGTGGGTTCATCTTCAAGGCGCGGGGACGCGAACAGACGGCGATCATGGGAGATGAGCTTCCGGCCAAGGGCGGCGTCACCCTGCAGGCGCACCTGCCCAAACCAGCCGAGATCCGCCTGTTGAAGGATGGGAAAATCATCCAGATCTGGAAAAATTCCCAGGCCTGCGCCTTCAGCGCCACGGAGCCGGGTGCCTATCGCGTGGAAGCCTGGAGGAATTACCTGGGGCTTAAACGAGGCTGGATATTCAGCAATCCGATTTACATAAGATGAAAATTTAAACACAAAGGATGCACAGAGCACGAGGGATATTATTTTATCGGAGGGATGCGTGAGCGCTTTGATTATTCCTGGGCAGTAGGAAGAATGGACAGCTTTCCATATGAGCGCGTTGTAGTGGTCGGTGTGACCAGCTCGGGCAAATCCACGCTGGCAGAGAAAATTGCCAGCCGTTTTACCATGGAATTTGTCGAGCTGGACGCGCTGCACTGGGAGCCAAACTGGCAGGAAGCGCCGCTGGAGATCTTCCGTGCCCGGGTGGAGAGGGCGATCCAGGTAGAGAAATGGGTCGTTGCCGGAAATTATCATGTCGTCCGCGATCTGATCTGGCCAAAAGCGGAGGCCGTCATCTGGCTCGACTATCCGCTCTGGACGGTTTTCTGGCAGTTGACCCGCCGCAGTTTCCAGCGCTGGTGGACCCGGGAACTGCTCTGGGACACGAACGTGGAGCGGCTGTATGTCCATTTTAAAATCTGGTCGAAGGATTCACTTTACCATTGGTTGTTTAGGACGTACTGGCGAAGAAAAAAGGAGATCCCGGCATTGCTCTCCCGGTTGGAATATTCGCATTTGAAATTGATCCGGTTCGGCCATCCCAAGGAAACGGCAAAATGGCTGGAAAGACTGTAGAGTCCCATGGATAAACCTCCGCTCCTGACCCGGCTCGACGAAATTGGACACTCTCTCGAACAAAGCGGGCACGCGCTGGCCTTGATTGGCCTCGGCTCGGTCGGCCTCGAGCTGGACCGCCTGGATGCCTATTCCGACCTGGACTTCTTCGCCATCGTGGAAAGGGGATATAAAACGACTTATATCAATTCGCTTGACTGGCTGAGCAATGTTCAGCCCATCGCATACAGCTTTCAAAATACAAAGGACGGCTACAAGCTTCTCTTTGCCGATGGGATTTTTTGCGAGTTCGCGGTTTTCGAGCTCGATGAGCTTGTGCACATTCCTTTTGCAGCGGGGCGCATCGTATGGAAACAATTGGATATGCCCGACACTCTTGGCCAACCCGCTTCTGCCCCACCTGCTCCATCAAAGCCAGGCAGAGACTGGCTGCTGGGCGAAGCATTGACCAATCTCTACGTTGGATTGCAGCGGGACAGGCGCGGCGAAAAGCTTTCCGCCATGCGCTTCATTCAAAACAACGCCGTGGATCGTTTACTGGAGCTGACCGAATTCATCGAAACCGAAAACGAATCTCATCGCGATCCATTTGCCGGCGAGCGGCGGTTCGAACAGCGCTTCCCCGGTCTGGCTCCTGCGATCGCCACCTGGATGCAGGGGTATGAAAGGAATCGAGAATCAGCCCTGGAGATTTTAAGCTTCCTGGAAAAGCATTTTGCGGTGAACGAAACGATGCGTGGTGCGATCCGAAGGTTGTGCAGGTGAGCCGGACATCGACTTTCGGCAGATTAATGGTTTTGTAAATTTGGCGATGCGGGAATATAATTCATAAACAGCCCGCACCGGCCACTTTAACATTAGCAATCCGCCCAATCCCTGCCTTGCGCACACGAGGACAATGCACAACCGGTGAATAGCAGGATCATGAACATTATTACATGGGGATATTATTATCGGCAGTCATGACCAGTTTATGTAGCCTGAGAAAAAGAGAATAACTGAAATTTACTGACTGTTGAACCCATAAACAGATTTTTTCTCGCGCCGTCCCGGACAAATTGAACGGGAGGCAATATGCTTCAAAGCAATCAAGAAACGAAGAAGGGTATCAAATGAAGGCGGATTTTCGCG
>JBLMZU010000570.1:0-3459 GCA_050258995.1 Bacteroidota bacterium | reverse complement strand
CCGCCGCTAACAATCAAATACTCGCTCTTATCCAGAGAGGCTGAGGGAACGGCCCTGTGACGCCTCGACAACCTGACCGCAAGGTCAAGGTGCCAACTCCGACAGAAGGATGGAAACATCCATTAACTGGAAGATGAGAGGATGGACTCAAATGTGCCTCTTCTTGTACTTTCAGAAGAGGTATTTTTTTAATCAAGATCCTTCTTCTGAAGGGGCGGGTAAACAATAAACTTTTAGATAGGAGAAAAACATGTCAGCCGTAAAAGATCGCAAATTAGGTTTTGCCACCCGCCAGCTTCACGCCGGCTACTCACCCGACCCCACCACCGGCAGCCGGGCCGTGCCGTTATACCAGACAACGAGCTACCAGTTCAAAAGCACAGAACACGCTGCCAATCTGTTCGCCTTGAAGGAACTGGGAAACATTTACACCCGCTTGATGAATCCAACCACTGATGTACTCGAGCAGAGAATGGCCGCTCTCGAAGGAGGCGTCGCCGCTGTCGCGTCCAGCTCGGGGCACGCCGCGCAGGCCCAGGCAATCTTCACAGTGCTCAACGCCGGGGATCATATTGTTTCATCATCACGCTTATACGGCGGCACCTATAACCAGTTTGCCTATACACTGCCCAAGCTGGGGATTGACGTGACCTTTGTCGATCCCTGCGATCCCAAGAATTTCGAAGCTGCCATACGATCCAACACAAAGATTTTGTATGGCGAGACACTGGGCAACCCGGATATTGCAGTCTTTCCCATCGAAGAGGTTGCGGAGATCGCCAAGAAACACCAACTCATCCTGTTCATCGATAACACCTTTGCAACGCCGTATCTTTTCCGCCCATTTGAATGGGGTGCGCATATCGTCACGCATTCCACAACCAAATTCATCGGCGGCCACGGAACATCCATCGGCGGGGTCATTGTGGATGGTGGCAATTATGACTGGAGCAACGGCAAGTTTGAGAATTTCACTACGCCCGACCCTTCCTATCACGGACTGGTGTATTCCACGCTTTCCAGCGTTGGCCTGCCCCCCTTTGCCATCAAGGCGCGGGTTCACGTCCTGCGCGATATTGGCGCCTGCCAGTCCCCCTTCAATGCCTGGCAGACGATTCAGGGCATCGAGACCCTTAGCCTGCGCATGGAACGGCACGTCCAGAACGCGCAGGCCGTGGCGGAATTCCTGGAAAAACATCCCAAGGTCAACTGGGTAAAGTATCCCGGACTGAAGAGCCATCCCGATTATGAACGGGCAAAACGATATTTTCCGAGAGGAGTCGGTGCCATCCTGGGCTTTGGTGTGAAGGGCGGGGCCGAAGCAGGAAAGAAATTCATTGAAAGCCTTCAGCTTTTCAGCCACCTGGCAAATGTCGGCGATGCCAAATCATTGGCGATCCATCCAGCGACCACCACGCACAGCCAGCTCTCCGAGGAGCAGCTAGTATCTGCCGGTGTCAGTCCGGATTTCGTCCGCCTGTCTGTGGGACTTGAGGATATCGAGGATATTCTCTGGGATCTCGATCAGGCACTGAACGTGTAAGAGCATAGACAAGTAGACAGGTGTACGAGCAAGCAAGTTGCCTGTCTACTTGTAACTTTTTTCTGTTTACCTGGAACCCTGCACCATGCCCGTAAAAATTCCAACCACTCTTCCGGCACGCGCCATTCTCGAAAATGAGAATGTCTTCGTCATGGATGAGGATCGCGCCGTCCACCAGGATATCCGTCCGCTGCGTGTCGCGATCCTGAACCTGATGCCAACCAAGGTTGCGACCGAAACACAGCTTTTGCGCCTGCTGTCCAACTCTGCGCTACAGGTGGAGGTGACCCTCCTGCACACTGCCACCCATGAATCCAGAAACGTCGACGCGGATCATCTTTTGCAGCATTATGTGACTTTTGAGGAAATCAAAAACGAAAAATTCGACGGGCTCATCATCACCGGCGCGCCCGTGGAACAAATGCGTTTTGAAGATGTGGATTACTGGCAGGAGCTCACCCGGGTCATGGAATGGGCCGATGCCAACGTCGAATCAAATTTCTATATCTGCTGGGGAGCGCAGGCTGCGCTTTACCACCGCTATGGGATCCCGAAATATGACCTGCCGCGCAAGATGTTTGGCGTCTTCGAACACCGCATCCTATCCAGGACCGAGGGCCTGCTGCGCGGCTTCGACGACATTTTCCTGGCCCCGCACTCCCGGCACACGGAGATCCGCCGTAAGGATGTTGAAAAGATCGCTGAGATTCAGATCCTGGCCGAGTCCGACGAGGCGGGCGTATATATTGCCGGCTCGAAGGATGGAAGGCATATCTTTGTCACCGGCCATTCGGAATACGATCCATTCACTCTCAAAGCCGAGTACGATCGGGATGTGAACAAAGGCCTGCCGATTCACATCCCCAAAAATTATTATCCCAACGATGATCCCACACAGATGCCCCACGTCCGCTGGCGCGGCCATGCCAACCTGTTGTATTCGAACTGGCTGAATTACTATGTTTACCAGACCACGCCCTTTGATCTCAAAGACATCCCCATCACGCCCAACAAACCCAACCATTAGAAAACAAGGGCAGGATTATGAACTCCTCTCGCAAATTTGGTTTCACCACCCGCCAGCTGCATGCCGGTTACGAGCCGGATCCGGCCACTGGTAGCCGTGCCGTGCCCATCTACCAAAGCGCGGCTTATGACCTGCAGAGCACAGAGCGGGCAGCGCGTCTCTTCGCATTGCAGGAGACAGGCCATATTTACACCCGCATTTCCAACCCGACAACCAGTGTCTTCGAACAGCGCATGGCCAGCCTGGAGGGAGGCGTGGGCGCCGTGGAGACCAGCTCCGGGCACGCGGCCCAGATGACCGCGATCCTGACGATTTGCGAAGCTGGAGATCACATTGTCGCAGCATCCACGCTCTACGGTGGGACGATTGCACAATTCAAGTACACATTTCCCAAGCTGGGCATCCACGTCACTTTGGTGGATCCCTCCGAGCCGGAGAATTTTCGCCGTGCCATCCGGCCCAACACCAAGATCATTTATGGAGAGACCATCAGCAACCCGCTGGTGAATATCTTTCCGTTCGAGGAGGTATCCGGGATCGCACATGGGGCGGGCATCCCCTTGATGATCGACAACACCTTCGCCACGCCTTATCTGTGTTGTCCCTTCGAGTGGGGTGCGGATATTGTCACGCACTCCACGACGAAATTCATCGGGGGGCATGGCACGTCTATCGGCGGCGTAATCGTCGATAGAGGAAATTTCGATTGGGGGAAGAGCGGACGATTCAAAAACTTTACAGAACCAGACCCGGCTTATCACAATGTAATCTATGCAGAAGACTTTGGACCTGCTGCCTTTATTTCAAAAGCCCGGGCCGGCATCCTGCGGGATTTCGGTGCCTGCCAGCAGCCAATCGCCTCCTGGTGGTTCCTGCAGGGGCTGGAAAC
>JBLMZU010000569.1:0-8952 GCA_050258995.1 Bacteroidota bacterium | reverse complement strand
GGCCGGTCACGGAGGTGGTTGTCGGCTCTAGGATGACATTGGATGGCTTGAGGTCACGATGGATCACGCCCTGGTCGTGAGCATAGTCCAGGGCGGAGGCAAGGTCCTCGAGCAGAGGCAGTCCCTCGTCCAGGGGGAGCCGATCGCGTTGCTTCATCACCTGGGAGAGGGTCTCGCCGGTCAGATATTCCATGACGATGTACGGCAGCCCATTCTGCTCGCCATAATCATAGATGGTGATGATATTCGGATGGCGAAGCCGTGCCATGAGATCCGCCTCCCGCTCGAAGCGTTTGTTAAAGGCCGGATCGTCCTTGAAGTAAAGGGAGAGAATCTTGATGGCCACCGTCCGGTTCAGGGTGGGATGGCGGGCCTTGTAGATCTCTCCCATGCCGCCGCGGGCGATCAGCTCTAGGTCGGTATATCCCCCAACGCTGGTGATCACGTGCGTGGGCAGATGCGCTGCCTTCTCAAGTCTGGCATTGACCTTTTCGACATCGTCGATATCAACCTCGATCCCGAAGATCCTGCGGTTGATAAAATCCTGTGAGACTTTCAGCGTGGGCCTAAACAGACTAAAGACCACCAGCGAGGCGGCCATAACGGCAATCGTCGGCGGGTGATTGCTGCCCGTCATCGCTTCGAACGCCGTCTGCAGTCCAAACAGGACGGCTCCGAAGGCCAGTGCCAGGAAGGCCGCCAGCAGGCCGTAGACCAGTGAACGGTTGATGACCAGCTCGATATCATACAGCCGGTATCGCAAAATGGAAAACACCATGGCAGCCGGCACACTCAGCTGCGCCAGAACTGAAACTGTCTGGGTGGTCATATTCACGATGAGCCTCAGGCCGGCCGCAGGATGGGTCCTTCCAAAAAATTCCAGGAAGAGATTGCAGCCCACGCCCACCACCACTGCCACCGCAATACTGAAGACCACCCATTTCAGCTGCTCGCGCTTGATCGGGTTGTTGGAATGGTAGTAACGATAGAGCAGGGCATAGATCCCGCTCAGCAGCACGGTCAGCTCGGCAACCAGGTACATGGTGAATCCGTTCCCCGCCCAATCAAACAGATTTAGAGGGAAGGATTTCCAGAAGACCGAAACCATCAGCCACAGGAACCAGAGAGCGGCTGCATACCTCATCCAGCGCTGCGGGAATTTTCCATCGGGAAGCGTATAACAGGTCAGCTGTTCAGCGACCAGGATCATCGCCATCACGAACAGCACCGGCGTTTTCGAGCCGATCACGGACGAGGAAAGATAGAGCGGCTGAAACGCGTTCGCACCGACCCCGATTAGGGTGAATGCCACAAGCAATGCCAGCCACTCGTCGGATTTATACCGAAAAATAATGAGGCCGGCGGTAACACAGCCAATCAGGAGCAGGATCGCCAGCGCCGTCTGGTAGGTCGCGTAAAACGCGATCGACATGTCCAGCGACTGGAGGGCCAGCAGGATCTCGATATTGATGTTTCGAAGGATGTGGTTGTAATAGGGAGGAATACCCAGGAAGAAGAGAAGGACCGCTGCCAGCGACAGGATGACAAACCCGACGCGCGCGACTGCAAGATTGCCCCCCTTTAGACGCAGACTCGTGCCGGTGCTGCCTGTCTGTGACATAGCAATAATCATAACACCCAACCCCGGCGATGGATGTCAACGAAGGGAAAAGGAAAGCCCCGCAAGGAACTGCATCCATTGCGGGGCCTGGGACCTTGATCGCTCGATGCAGAAATGAGGCGGAGCGTCTTATTTCACGATCCCTGCCAGGGGTCCATGTGGATCGATCACTTCCTGCATCTGCGCATACGGCACAAGGACATGGAGCGGTCCGGATGCACCGGGTGCCACCTGGTACGTATCAAACGTGATCAGCAGCCCATCGGACGTGATGTTCCAATTCCTGTAATTTTCAGTCGTTGGCCTGGCCCCCTCTGCGAAGGGACCTTCAAACCCAGGCTGCCTGCCCAGCTCGCCAATGCAGTAATTGGCAATGACATCGAGATAATTTGAATTGGGCAGGAATAAATCGCCGAGTGCCAGCTCCCGACCCTGGCCAAGATCGTAGTTTAGAGTAATGCTGTACAGGCCGGGGTGTGCTGCGCCATCGGAATAAAAATTGAAATCGAATTTCAGGCTCCACAGATCGCCGAGTTGGGAGATCAGGGTATACGTCGCATCCAGCGAGCTGCCATTGGAAACATAGGTCACCTGCTGAAAGCTGCCCCGCCAGGTGTCCACTTCCTTTTTAACAAGATCATCGAGACGCTGGTTAAAGGCGGCTACACGAGGGTCGTCGCTGCCTGTCAGCCGGGGTATCTGAGCGTTGATCCGAAACGGCGGATTTTGATTGGTTTCATTGAGTGCCTGCGAAACCAGAGTCACCTGTGCACTCACCGGTGGCTTCGTCACTGTAGGCACGGGAGGTGCAGGTGTGGATGCAGGTTGACTGGGAACCAGGGCATTGCAGGCCAGGATGCCCAGCAGGAGCATCGCTGATGATAAAGGAACCGGTAAACGAAAGGCAGGATTTTTCATGGGCTGTGTTCTCTTCCGGGTGTACAATTTTGGTCAGGTTCTTAAAACGTTATCGACTGTTTCCCCGTTCCATCTTTTTTGTAAGCAGTAAATTTGGATGTGACCTCCTCCATACTGTCTCTGCCTCGTTTATCAGTTGAAAGGTAGGTTGGTTATGTTGTACGTGTTGCGAGCCGTTCCATGAAAGTAAAAATCCCGCATCGCCCGATTCACATCGCGGTCTTTTTGCTATTGGCTTTCCTGTGCTATGAAGCGCACCAGCTCACGCGCCATCTCGTCGGTGCGGCTCTGTGCGGCGGGTTTGGCAGCATGACCTTTACGGTTACGATCACCCGGGAACCGTGTCTCCTGCCTACTCTCGTGATCCTCTCGGGACCGCTGTTGACGTATGGCCTTGCCTGGTCGGGAATGTTCCTGTTGCGCTCCTCCCGGTACAGGCTGTTTGCTTATGCCCTGATCTTTGCAAGCTTCTCTCACGTGCGTTTCATCCAGACCCTGACCGGGCGCGGCGATGAGCTGATCCTGGCCGGGCAATGGTTTGGAATTACGAGCCGGGCGGTAGTGGCCGCGATCGTCTTTGTGATCGGCCTGCCGCCTGTCATTGCGGCTTACCGTGTCATCGCAAACAGGCGGCGTACGCTGGTCTTTGCCGGTTCCTGGCTGCTTCCGCTGCCTGTTCTCATTGTGCTGCTTTTCGGGAATGCCTACTTTTTTGGGCCCAATGGCGATCAAATCCGAGGCACCTCCTTCCTGGGATTCTCATGGAGCGTCCTGATCATCGACCTGGCTGCCTTGCTTCTGTTTCTTAAGTGGGGACTGCCTGTTTTGCTTTCCCAGGGAGAAGCCCGTGAGAATGTAATGTAGCCCACCCGATAAAAGAGGGATGCATGAAAATTGCGCCCTTGCCGATATCCATGGGAATTCGATCGCTGTCGATCATGTCCTGCAGGATATTGCCTCCCAGGGTGGCGTGGACGAATACTGGCTGCTGGGCGCCTACGCCGCGATCGGTTATGCCTTGCTGGGGGTTCTGCAGTGGATCACTGGGCTTCCGAACGCGCGCTTGATTCACGGGAATACGGATCGCTACCTCCTGACAGGCGAACTGCCCTGGCGGTTTCAAGATGGACTGAACGATCCGCCGCCTGCCAAAACCTAAAAGTTGGGAACAGAAAGGATTGGATGAGATAAGTCCATCTACCGCGGTATGAAATCATGGTGCCCGGGATATACATGTTAAAGGGTTGTATGGAGGCTGGATTTGCTCTATACTGGAAAGGCACAAGCAATGGGACGATCAAGGTGGAAGTTTGTGCGTTATCCTGTAAAAGAACGCAATTAATTTATTCTTTCACCGCTATCACTCCTCATGAACGAACCCACTCCCTCTGGCCAGGAAGACTTTCAGCAGGAACTGGATGCCTTGCGAACACTCCTGCAAAAAAATCTGCAAAAACTCAAGCAGGATCCGTTTTTGGGTACCCAGGTTGAGTTCTGGATGGAGAGTGCGAAATTTGCCCAAAAAAACATGGAGATTTGGGGGGAAGCGGGAAATGCTTATCAACACCAGCAGGCGGTGGAACGAATGCGCAAAGTCCTTGATGTTCTGGAGCAGCTCATCGATCAATTGAATGATGGGACCGGGGAGGAGAAACCTTAACTGCTCTCAAAGGGCTGAATTCGTCAGCTGCTTCAAAATTTCCAGCGCTTCCTGTTTGCCGCCGTATCCGTTCTCCCCACCGGGCCCCACGCAGGAGGGACAGCCGTCGCTGCAGGGACATTCACCGACAAGCTCCAGGGCACGGGCCATCAGCTCCTCGTGCATCTCATATAGTTTTTCACTGAACCCGATCCCCGCCGGGACCGCATCATAGAGGACGACAGCAGGCTGCCCGAACGTCTTGTTCTCGACCGGTTCGATGTGCGTGCCCAGATCGCCCGCGTCACACATCAGGAACAGCGGGGCCAGATTGCCAAGGACATACGCCAGCCCCGAGAGCCCGCTGCGCATGCGGACGTTTTGTTCCACTTTACGATGACAGGAGGGACACAGGGTGGTCAGGTTTTCAAGCCGGTTGGCTTCCAGCGCTGAAGGAAAAGCGCGGAACGGAGTCTTATGATGCACGTCGTGCTGGCGGTTGGTTTCCACTGCACCGCAGACCTGGCAGGTGTACTTGTCCCGGGCCCGCACCCGGTCGCGGAGGCGCGCCCAGTCGGGGCCATAATCGTTCGGGTCGTTGGTCCACATTCCGGCTTCGCGCAGACGCGAGACCGTCTCCTCGGTTAGCGACAGCCAATAGCCGGTGGTCATCAGGTCCGTGGGAGGCAGATCCAGCGGCTCCTCGCCCAGGTTCTCATGGGTATACCAGCGCCGCTTGCGGAAGCCGGTCACCTGGGTGGTCACCTGCAGATCGCCCCATCTTTTTTCTGCGCCGGGGACGGCTGCCTGCGCGGACTCGGAGAGCACGGTGACTTCCGTGGTGCGCAGCGGCTCTGTGTAATACTCGCTCTGGATCGGCTTGAGATAGGCGATATGCTCTTCGAGATTCAGGTCCTTGACGAAGAACGACTGCGCCTCATGTAAATAGATCGCGCCGGGATGCACCATCCATAACGCGCTCTCGCCGTCGACCGTCCCGATGGTCAGGGGTCGATCGTCGATGGTCGTCTGCAGCACCACTCCCTGGGGAGAGGCGGAGCGCAAGGAGATATTTGCGGCAGGATATTGATCTGCCATCCAGTAATATTTTTCCTGTGAGAGGTGGGCCTCGTTGTTGGAGAGCATGAACTGCAGGTACTCGTCGACCACTGCCCCGGAGAGCGCGCCGAAGCCCTCTCCCTTTTGGAAGGGCAGCTCGAACATGGCACAGCGCAGGTGCTCGAGCAGAATCAGCAGATGATCGGGGTTGACCAATGCCTGCTCGGGCGAGCGCTCGAAGAAGTATTCCGGGTGATGGGCCAGGAACTGGTCGATCGGACTGGCGGAGGCAATCATCACTGCTGCAGCGGATGCAAGGCCGCGCCCGGCGCGACCCGCCTGCTGCCGGGCTGATGCCACGGTGCCCGGGTATCCGACCAGGACCGCCGCGCCCAGCCCACCGATGTCGATCCCCAGCTCGAGAGCGTTCGTGGCCACAACGGCCTTGACCGTGCCGTCGCGCAATCCCTTTTCAATCTCCCGGCGCTGGCCAGGAAGGTAGCCGCTTCGGTAGCCGCGAATGGAAGAAGGAAGCTTGCCCTGGGTCTTCTCGAAAGAAGGTGAGAGGAAAGATGGTTCGACCTTTCCTCTTTCATCCTCCTGTAGATAGGTCAAAATCATTTCCACGCTTCGGCGCGACCTCGCAAACACCACTGACTGCACATCCTGGTCCAACAGGTCCCGGGTCAGGCGTACGCCTTCGAGCAGGGATGACTTCCTCAGCCCCAGCGTTTCATCGGTGATGGGCGGATTGTAAATGATGAAGTGGCGCGGTCCACGCGCCGAGCCGTCGTTGTCGATCAGGCGGACGGGTTCCTCGATCAGCCGCCCGGCCAGCTCCCCTGGGTTACCAATGGTGGCAGAGGCAAGGATGAAGCGCGGGTTTGACCCGTAAAAGTTTGCAACCCTCCTGAGCCTGCGGATGACGTTGGCAACATGCGAGCCGAACACGCCGCGATAGGTATGGGCTTCGTCGATGACCACATAGCGCAGGCTGGTCAGGAAGTCACTCCAGTTGGTGTGATGAGGCAGGATGCCCGTATGCAGCATGTCTGGGTTGGTTAAGAGAATGCGGGCATTTTTGCGGATGGCGGAGCGGTCTTTTTGTGGTGTGTCGCCGTCGTAGATCGCGGGCGTCAGGTTCCAGGTACCAGGGGTCAGATTGGCGTTGAAAGATTGGAGGCTGGAGAGCTGGTCCTGGGTGAGGGCCTTGGTTGGGAAAAGGTAGAGGGCGCGAGCGTTCGGGTCCTGCAGGAGGGAGGCAAAAACGGGCAGGTTGTAGGCCAGGGTCTTTCCGCTGGCGGTGCCGGTGGAGAGGATGATGTTTTCGCCGGATCGGGAATGGGTCCAGGCTTCAAGCTGGTGCGAGTAGAGGGAATGGATGCCGGCGGCGATCAGCGTCTGTTTAACGGGGGCAGGCAGATCGTCAGGGAGCGGATGTGTTTGAGCAGGACGCGGGGGCAGGGTCCGCCAGGCGACGAGGTTCGGGGCGGTTTCGGGGTCACGCTTCCAGGAATCCAGGAGGGAGGCGAGGGGCATTTTTTAACCACGAGGGACACAAAGTGTCACAAAGGCAGAGCTCTTTCTATAAAGACGAACGCGGATCTATTCCTTCTTCCTTCTTCCCTCCGTCCATCGGAATGCGATCGCGCCGATGCCAAGAGGGAGCCAGAAGGTAATGCCGCGGTAGGCGAGGGTGATGATAATTCCCTGGCTCCAGGGCACATGCAGGGAGGACAACGCCAGCGGCATCACACCTTCCACAATGCCGATCCCGGAAGGTGTGGGGGATACGATCAGGAATAAGTAGGAGATGGCAAATCCGCCGATAATGGTCCCTGCCGAAAACGGGACCTGGAAGGCAAGGAATACGCACATCAGGATGAGCATCAGAAGGATCTTACCGATCATGGAATACGCAAAAGGCAGGATCAGGCTGCGAGGCCTTTCCGGCAGGGATCTCAAATCCTTTGCCATCTCCTCGGCAAACTCGTGCGCCCGCGCCTCGCTGAGGTATTCACGATGGATGAATGGCCGGGCAACCCGATTCACGAAGCGCGCCATCCAGGCCAGCACGTTGCCCAGCGCCCTGCCCGACTGCGAGCCCAGATAGAGCATAAAACCCAGCACTGTGGCAATAATGAACATGACCGAGGATGCGCCAACCTCGGTGGGGCCCATCTGGTTGCGGCGGAAGAGCACGATCAGCCCGAGGGCGAGCACGAACAGGAAGGCGACGTAATCGACAAAAAGATAGAGCATGCTGGCAACGGTCACCTTGCCGACCGGATGCCCATCCTTGGAAGCGGCACCGATAAAGACCGCCATGCCTCCCGCGCCCCCGGTCGGTGCGACGGTGTTCACAAAATTAGCCGAGGCATTAAGGAGCATGAGCTTGGTGATGGTTTCCTCCAGGCCCAGTGCCTTGTAGAGGGATTTGTAACTCAGGCCTGCCACCACAAACCATATCATCTGGATAAATATCCCCAGCACGATATAACGCATGGTTGCCTGTTGCAGGGTTTTTACAATGCTTCCCAGTTCACCAAAACTAAGAAAGACGAGGGTTGCACCCAGGAAGATCACGACGATAAAGACAAGTTTCCGCATGGTGAAGGGATTATACACAGTGAAATGGAATTACGGGCGGGCCGCGGCGAAAAAAATCTGTCGGGGCAGGGACTGCAATTTCAGTTTTCCCCAGAAATGCTCCTGCTAAAAAAAAGCCGGCTCACGTGGGAGCCGGCCATCAAGCGAATTCATTTGTAGGTTATCTGCGCCGGCCGCCGCCGACCAGGGTCACAAAGTACAGCAACTGTAGAATGGCGGTGATCAGCCCGGCAACATACGTCAGGGCCGCGGCGTTCAGCACGCGGTTGACGCCACTCCGTTCCTCTTCGGTCCGGATGATCCCGGTTGTGGAGAGGAGTTCCTTTGCCCGTGAAGAGGCGTTCAACTCCACAGGCAGGGTGGCAAGGGCGAACAATGCCCCAGCAGAGAATACGATCACACCCAGCCAGGACAGCTGAGTAATGCGCAGGAGCATCCCAAGAAAGATCAGGATCCAGCCCAGGTAGGAGCCGATGTTTACAGCCGGAACCAGGAAGGAGCGAACCCGCATCGGGAAATAGCCTTCCGCATCCTGCTGGGCATGCCCCAGCTCATGGGCAGCCACGGCAACAGCGGCAATCGATGGCGCCTGATATACGCTCTGGGAAAGATACAGGGTTTTGTCGCGCGGATCGTAATGATCGGTCAATTCACCGCGCGTGCCAGCCACCTGGACACCATACAGTCCTCCGCTGGAGATCAATCTCTCGGCGGCCTGTGCGCCAGTTAACCCGCTGGACACGCGGACCTGGCTCCATTTCCGATAGGACGAGCGTACATACCATGAAGTGATCCCCATGAGTAGGAACGCAGGGAGCATAAAGCATAAGTAAGTTGGATCAAAGAGAAACATGTGTACCTCCAATCACTTGTATTGTAAGGTGATTGCGGAGTTAGGGCATCGCGGGTGTCGGTGTAACAACCGGGGTGCTGGTGGGCATGGAAGTCGGCAGGGCCGTATTGTTGAGCATGGCCTCCAGGGTCTGGATGGCAGAATCCAACTGCGGATCGCGATTGGCCTTGAAATCCGCCTCCGTCATCTGCACGATGACATCCGGGGTCAGGCCGACATGGTCGATGGCCCGCTTCTTGGGAGTCAGCCACT
>JBLMZU010000568.1:0-7801 GCA_050258995.1 Bacteroidota bacterium | reverse complement strand
GGTCGCTACGGTGGACGGGCAAAGCATTGGCGATTTCCTAGACGGCTCTTTTTACAAAGCAGCCGAGTTGGTCGGAGCAGGCTCCGGAGTAAAACCCGCAGCCTGGCTGGATGATGAGAATCTCCTGGTGCAGGTAACTGTCACTGAGAAGCCACATGATGGTACTGTGGTGAAGCTGAATATAACAACAGGCGAATATTCCCTGTTTGCACAAGGATACCTTGCCGGATTGTTCTATCCGTAGGAACTTGTTTGCTGCATGAAACGGCAGAAAGGAGAACAAACATGACAACCCCGGTTGTTTCCCCCGAATCCCTCCTCAGCGAATACGCCGATGGCCCCGCCCGGCTGGAGGCAGCTTTAACGGATATTACAGACCCGGAACTGGACCTGTCACTGGCAGCGGACGCATGGACGATCCGCCAGATCGTCCACCACATCGTGGATGGTGATGATCTTTGGAAAACGTGCATCAAAGGCGCGCTCGGCAACAGCGACGGTCTATTCACTTTGCAGTGGTATTGGGAAAAGCCTCAAATGGAATGGTCCGAGAGCTGGAGATATGCCAGCCGCAGCGTCGAATCCTCGCTGACCCTGCTGGATGCAAACCGCCATCATATCGTGGATTTGCTCGAGCATGTTCCAGATGCATTGGAAAAATCCATCCGGTTACAGCCTCCCCATGGCACAGAAGTACACATTACGATCAGGGAAGTACTCGAAATGCAGGTCCGCCATATGACAGGGCACACACAGGATATACAGGCAATTCGACAGGCAAATGCAATTTGAAACATTGGGAGGCTGATATGAAAGCAATCACCAAATTTCCCTGGCTGTATCTTCTCATCGCCTATGCATGGACATGGCTTTGGGCAATCCCCGTGATCCTGGCCCAGCGGGACTACCAGACCGTACCACTCCTGCTATTGTTGCTTTTTATAGCGGCATTTGGTCCGGGTTTAGCAGGAATATTTCTCACCCATCGCAAAGGTCCGGAAGCATGGCGTGATTTCTGGCAGCGTGCCACTGATTTTCGGCGCGTCAAGTGGCAATAGATTGTATTCATGCTGCTCCTCTGGCCTGCCATACATCTCCTTGCAAACAGCCTGAGCAAAGCCCTGGGGAATGAAGTACCCGCATCTGAAATGATCAGGCAGGTGACAGACCAGCCTTTCATGATCCCGGTCATCATCATCCTCTTTTTCCTCCAGGCAGCCGTGGAAGACCTGGGCTGGCGGGGATATATGCAGGAGGAGCTCCTGGGATCCTGGAGTCCGGTACAGTCTGCGCTGCTGATTGGGGTTTTCCATGCCTTCTGGCACCTGCCGTTTTTCTTTATTGTCGGGACGGATCAGATCAAAATGGGATTTGGCTTCAATTTCTGGCTGTTTGTCGGCCAGGTTCTTTCGATCTCGGTCTTTACCACCTGGTGCTACCTGGACAACCATCACAGCACGCTGGCTGCCATCCTGCTGCACACGGTCGCAAATTTGTGCAACAACATCTTTGTACTGCCCGTTGGAAACATGAAATTTCTGCTGCAAACGCTGCTGATGGTTCTCGTCGCTATAATCGTCGGCCAGGCTTTCCTTAAAGAAAAGAAGGAGGTAAGACATGCCTTGTGATCGTGATCGTGGTGGTCTGTCTCGACAAAAGCATCGGCTGGTTTCATAAGGAGCAATCATGGATACATGTTTTGCAGCTTCCCTCGACTCCACCCGCATCGCCTTTGAGGTGAGCGGCGCGGGGACTCCGATCCTGCTCCTGCACGGTGGAGGCGGCTCCCGGGCTGACTGGAACACAGGTGGATATGTAGCGCGTCTCAAGGACGAGTTCACCGTGGTCCCCATGGACCTGCGCGGCCACGGCGAAAGTGACAAACCTCGTGATCCGGCCTGTTATTCCACCGAAAAAATGGGCCAGGATATCCTTGCCGTAGCCGATGCCTGTGGAGCAGAACGCTTCATACTCTGCGGTTACTCCTTTGGGGGGAATGTCGGCCGCTACCTGGCCGCCAGTTCGAACCGCGTGGCAAAGACGGTCATGATCGGCAACCGGCTGGGGACAGGCGTCTCAAGCGAGTTCCGCCAGTTTGTCTTCGACTTTCGTGATCGCTGGGCATCGGTCGTGGAGGCCGCGGGGGATACGTTCGATCCGAATTCTCTTTCTGCAAAAGACCAGGAGGAGATTCAACAATTCAGTTTCCCGGGCGGGCCTCTCCCCGCGGTGCTGGCATTTTCCACGGCCATGCTTGACTGGGGCAAGGTCGCCCCTGCCGACATCCTCTGCCCAGCGCTGTGGCTGATCGGCTCGGAAAATCATAATGCCATTGACAGTTTCAGGGAGTACCAGGAAGATCTCCCTGTCTCAAAAGTGCAGGTCCGCATTTTCGAAGGCATGACTCATGCGCAGGAATTCGAGAGCATCGATCAAATCCTACCTGCCATCCTGAACTTCATCAAACCCTGAACGTGAAAGTGAGCAAAATGACCATCAAAGCAAAAGTCCGACTCTTCATCCTGATTTTATTGACGTCCTTCTGGATCGCTGACTGCCAATCCACTGTACCAGCTTCCACCCCGGCAAGTGTTGGGACACTACCTGAACCCACAACAGTGACACCTGGACTCGTAGGGTCATTCCTGGCCGGGTATGATTTTCCATCATCCATCGACCCGGCAAAAAACTATCTGTTTTACCTGCACGGCAAAATTATCGAAGATCAGGGACTGCACGCAGTCAGCCCGGATTTTGGCGAATATGAATACCAAGCCATTTTGGAAAAACTGGAAAGCCAGGGATTCGAAGTGATAAGCGAGCAGCGCTCCCAGGGTACTTTCGCCGAAGAATATGCGAGCAGAGTCGTAGAACAAATCAAGACCCTGAAAGATGCTGGGGTTCCTGCGGAGAACATCACCGTCGTTGGCGCATCCAAAGGCGCAGGGATTGCCGCGACCGTTTCCTCCCTTGTAAAGGATCCAAAAATAAATTTTGTTCTGCTGGGATTTTGCGCACCAGATACAGTCCGGGAACTGGTGCGGCACCGAATGAGCTTGTACGGGAATGTCCTCGCAATTCGTGACGCTGTGGACAACCTGTCCGGCTCCTGCCAGGAATTATTTGATTTTTCCAAAGGCAAGGGGCTTGGGCGGCACGATGAAATTGTCCTCAACATTGGCACGGGCCACGGAATTCTTTACAAGCCTTTGGACGAATGGATCCAGCCCACGGTGGATTGGGCAAAGGACTGTGCATGCAATGAATAAGAACAACCGCAGGAATCTTTCCATTCTTTCATTCACCCTACTTGTGGTTATGCTCGGCTATTCCATGGCCATGCCGCTCCTGCCTTTCTATATCGAACGATTCGGCGTGGGCGGCACGGAGCTTGGCTGGCTCATGTCCACGTACTCGTTGATGCAGCTCATCTGCGCTCCGATCTGGGGTAGTGTCTCTGACCGTTACGGGCGTAAGCCTATCCTCGCCATTGGCGTGCTCGGTTATACCGTCACGCTCTTCTTGTTCGGTCTCGCGACAAACTTCACCATGCTTTTTCTCGCCCGGACCCTTTCTGGCATCCTGTCCTCGGCGACACAGCCAACCGCCATGGCCTACATCGGAGAGAGTACCGGGCAACAGGAAAAAAGCAAAGGCATGGGGCAGCTTGGCGCAATGGTTGGGTTGGGCGTCATTCTGGGGCCTCTCTTCGGCGGATTGCTTTCGAGCAAGGCGCTTTCCCTTCCCTTTTTCATTGGATCGGGCCTTGCTTTCATGGCCTTCTTGTTGGTGATTTTTCTATTACCCGAATCAAGGACCGCCTCCTCTTCAACAGGTCAACCGGATGCCGGCAGCGCCACTTCAAAACGTTCAGGCGTGCTCGATATCTATCTGCGCATGCTTCGCGGTCCCGCCGGAATCCTGCTCTTGCTCGCTTTCATTATGAGCTTCGGCATGACCAACTTCCAGGGAATGATCGGCTTATACGTCATCGACAAATTTGCATTCAACACGAAACAAGTCGGCGCAATCTGGATGGTCATGGGCGGCGTTTTGATCCTTGGACAGGGAGTATTGGTTGGTCCGCTGAGCAAAAAATTCGGTGACCTGACTCTGATCAGGATCGGCTTGCTGGGAGGCGCGGTCGGGTTCGTGTTGGTGGCCTTGGCCGCAGATTACATCACCACCCTCGTGGCACTTGGGTTCTTCATCCTTGCTTTAGCCCTCATCGGCCCGGCACTAAATTCGTGCATTTCCAGTTTTGCAGGCGAGCATCAAGGCTCGGTGATGGGCTTAAACAGCGCATCCACCAGCCTGGGACGCGTCGTCGGTCCGTTATGGGGTGGCTATATTTATGACGTCAATATCAACTTTCCATTCTTTAGTGGCGCAGCAACCTTCCTGCTGGGACTGTTAGTTAGCATGATTGCTCTACCGACGCAGTCAGCGTTTAGGTCCATCCAGGAAGAGAAACAGAAAATCTGAAACGGGCAGCCTAGCCGGACTGATATGAATTCAAAAGCTTGTTGATAACATGTAAGATCATCTTCCGGGCGAAGATGTCCTATCATGATGAAACTTTTTGGAAGTGGGGCAGGAAAGCAATGGTTATTACGATCTAATCTTTGGTAAGTACAAACAATGTTACATCATCTTGCCGTGGCAACCCCTTGGTAAGGATGTTGAGATCTGCTTCAATGTGCATGATGAGTTCACTTGCTTTCCGTGGTGCGGTTTTAATCCCAGTAGTCAGATGATTAACTCCATACATTTCGTTGTATTGTGGATTGTTCGCTTCGGTCACACCGTCGGTATACAACACAATGGCTCACCCGGTGCGAGAGTGATTGTTGTCTCGCTCTTTTGTAGATCATCGAACAATCCAAGTGCAGGACTGGTTTTTGTCAGTAACTCAGTTATGCCAGAAGCGTGCTGCAACATCGGCGGATTATGGCCCGCATTTGCATACTGGAGCGTTTGATTCTTTAGGTCCAACACGCTCAAAAAAACAGTAGCAAACATTCCCGAGGACTGCCACTGCGGGATGATTGTTTGATCGACTTCCTCTAAAACTGCTGCCGGACTAGGCTGGTACAACGTCCAGAGACAATAAGACTGTCCATCATCGCCATGTGTAGCGTGGCCGCAGTGCCCTTATCCGCAACATCGCCGATCGCCATCCCCCAGCGATCCTCATCCAGTGGAAAGATATTGTAAAGATCCCTAGCGACCTAGCGTGCCGGATGCCAGGTGCCCGCGATCTGAAAGCCGGGAATGTCGGGCATTTCTTGCGGCATGAGCTCAGCCTAGCCTTCCTGAGAGATCATTAGAGCGTGTTGTGCACTTTCAAAGGATCTGAGCAATAGATTTAGCGAAGTTATGAAGCACAAGGATAGCGAAATTTTGTTGCTCTTTGGATTAGCGTTTCTTCCTGTATCTTGGTCTTATCCTGCGGTATGTAGTGAAGTAGGACGAAATTTTATACCCGTATGCCAGATTTATACCGCTGCAGTATTGTTTTTATAACAACTGGAACAGAAATCACGGTCCACAGAGCTTGTATCCGTGAGGTTCAAGGTTCAGTGGTTCCCACCAGGATCACAGCTTTCACGGCAGAGCACTACTGAACTTGCATAACAGGTCGCTCCAGCCCACGATCTCGTTAGATAAGCCGTAGCGCTCACCATTGCGTACAATGATCACGTTCTTTGCCGGGGAGATATAGATCAACTGACCGTGGTCGCCGTCTGCAAAGAAATCATCCCTCCCGTTGCAATGCTTGCCCCACCACATGTAGCCATAATAAAAAGGAGCGTCCTCGAGCAGACCACTGTCCTTCGTGGCTTCTGCCGCCCACTCACGCGATATGAGCTGCTGTCCGTTCCACTCACCCTGCTTCAGAAACAGCCGCCCGAATTTGGCAAAATCGATGGCAGGGGCATTAATACCTGTCTCCATCTTCTCGAAGCCGCTCTTGTTGCTGTCAAGGCTCCATGAGCCGTCATACTCCATGCCAAGAGGCGTCCACAGCTTCTCCTGCAGGTAATGTGTCACAGGCCTGCTAGTCGTACGTTCCAGGATGAGTCCGAGCAGAAGCGGATTGTAGTGATTGTATACCCAGCGTGAGCCCGGCGGCTCGACCACTTCGGTCTCGGTCAGGGCTAAGTGGCGTAAATCATCGAACGCGTAGGTCAGGCTGTCGTCACCCAGACTCGAAAACCGCTCAGGCTCAAAGCGGATCCCCGAAGCCATCAGCATCAGGTGGCGAATAGTGATATTGCGGAAACGTGCATCGCGTGCTGCCAGTTCCGGAACGTAGTCGGTGATCGGGTCGTCAATGCTCTTGATGTATCCATCCTGTACAGCCATGCCGATCAGGGCCGTGTCGATCGACTTGGCGATGGAGAACGAGGTCACAATCGAATCGCGCTGGTACCCCATGAAGTACCGTTCATACAGGATCGTATCGTCGCGAATGACGAGGAAAGCCTGCGTCCCACTACTTTCCAGGAACGAATCGAGCTTGCCGTATTCAGTAGCGGATTCGAACGCCTGCTGCACAACTGCTTCCTGCGGAGCTTCCTTGAAGTGGAATGGCTTGCTGCTGGCTATCAGCCTGCGCTCAGGGAAGAAGCGATAGTCATATACATTGCCCAGATTATGGAACAACTCATGTGACATGTACTCAGGTGAATAACGCAGGCTCAAGTATACGGGCCAAATGGTCCCGAGCAGTATCGGTACTGGCACTCCGATCACCAGCACCCGCAGAAACAGCGTGAGACTTGTCTTTCTTTGCATCTATCCCTCCCGGGACAGGGGTAATCCTGCCCCGAACAATCCTTCATCGCGCCGCAGACTTGTGCCTGTCACTCGAGCTGGCCCCGAAGGGTAACACCACGGTCGGGCGACTCGACGATGATCTGGTCACCGTCGAACCTAAAGCGATAGCTAACGAAACCATCTTCGAACGACTCGGCCATGAAGGTCTGTGAGTCGGCCCAATAGCCGCGAACGGCCTCACCGCTAACGGTCGAAAAACGGTATTTTCCATCCAACCCAATCGACCAGACTTCGTTGTCGCCACCGTTTTTTGTGACATATAATCTAGCCACGTTCGGGTCGTTGAATTCGAACCTTGCCTCCGTCACACGCAAGGGATTGGCTTCCAGTACAATGCGTCGGCCAGTGATCGTTGAAGCAGTCTCTGGTAGGTCCGTAACGGCGAACGGATCTGCCTGTGAAACCTTTTTTAGCGCTGCATCAAGCTTCGCCTGGGCAGTTGAGTTAGGAGGTAATGGTTTTTCCGGGTTGAGCAAAGCCGCGCCAAGAAGGTCGCCCACCTCGGCATAGTCGCCCAGTCCCTGTGCCGTGATGACCACAATCGCGTTGTATGAGGGGTAGACACGGATGTACTGCCCGAGGCGGCCAACTGCAGAGAAGTGATCGTTCGGCGGCGTGTCGCGCCCTACCCAGGTACCGTATCCATACTGGTCGTCGTCGCCTGTGTTGCTGCGCGGCTTGATCATCTCGTTCAGCCAACTGGCGGATACAAGCTGCTTGCCTTCCCACTGTCCCTGGTTCAACCACAGGTAGCCGATCTTGGCTGCATCCTGCGG
Organism: Bacteroidota bacterium; assembly: GCA_050258995.1. GTDB lineage: Bacteria > Chloroflexota > Anaerolineae > Anaerolineales > Villigracilaceae > Defluviilinea. The sequence continues at coordinate 182 of JBLMZU010000568.1, read as the reverse complement.
CTTGAGATAAAGATCACCCCAGCCGTGCGTGTACCCCTGCGGGTCGTCCTCCCAAAACACATCGGTAATTCCCAGAGGCTCGAACAGGTTCTGCCTGGCATACTCCAGCTCGGTCATCCCCGTGGCCTTCTGCAGGATGCCTGACAGGATGTGCATGCCCGGGCTGTCGTAGCACCAGCGTT
>JBLMZU010000567.1:0-7912 GCA_050258995.1 Bacteroidota bacterium | reverse complement strand
GGTGGATCAGAAACCCGGCCTGAATCTTCCATACAACACATTAAGTAAATCATTAAAAGTTTACAGAGTCGCGTGAATTTGAGTGGAAATCGATGTATAAACAGGTTTAACTCGTTGTTATTCGTAGTGAGAAAAACCGAACGCATTTCTCTATTTGATTTGGCAACATACCAAATTGGGGAAATCCATCCATTCACTCTGCCGGGCCGAAGATTGAGTTTCATCTTCGGCTTTATCCTTTAACAGGAAGGAGGTGATATTCGGAAAGAAAACCCGGATGGAAATATAGGTTGTCAGGCCTGAATGAATTTCGCCTTCTATAGTCGAGAAGAGTATTGAAAGGAGTTGATATGCATAAAGCAAGTGCAGTCAAGAGCCTGGGGGCCCTGCTGGTCCTGTTGTTGGTGTTAACAACAGTCATCCCTGTTCTGGCGTTCAATCCTGATACGCTGGTCACCGTGGGAAGCCCCACGACACCATTCTCGCAGAATAAACAAAATGAGCCTGCGGTGGCGATCGATGCCAATCACCCATCCATTCTGGCGGCGGGTGCAAACGAGGAAGTGGATATGGAGCCATGCAATTCCGGCGATGATAAAACCTGTCCGTTCACGCCGGGCATTGGTGTTTCGGGCATCTACTTCTCATTTGACAGCGGCACCACATGGACCCAACCCACCTACACCGGTTTGACGGCCCGCAATTGCCCGGATGTGGTCGGTAATGACCCCGGCTGCACGCCCACCGTTGGCCCGATCGGTACATTGCCCTGGTATTATGAAAACGGTCTGGTCAGCGACGGCGATCCGGCAGTTGCTTTTGGACCTGTGCCTGGTGCCAACGGCCAGTTTAGCTGGTCGAATGGCTCGCGGCTCTACTATGCAAACCTGACCTCCAATCTAAATTCGCAGCGCGATGAGCTGGCCTTCAAGGGGTTCGAAGCCATCGCGGTATCGCGAACCGATGATGTTCGAGCGGCGGCGGCGGGCGATAAGAACGCCTGGATGCCCCCAGTGGTCATCTCCAAACAATCCTCAACAACCTTTAGCGACAAGGAGCAGATCTGGGCAGACAATGCATCCAGCAGTCCTTTCTTTGGAAATGTATACGTTTGCTGGGCATCGTTCCGTGGACAGGAGAAGGGGAATGCCGCGCCAGCGCCCCTGATCGTCGCTTCTTCTTCTGACGGTGGGAATACCTGGACCGTGCACCAGGTGACCCCGGCGGCAAACAACGGCCAGCGCAGTCCCATGGATGGCTGCACAGTGCGGACGGATAGCAATGGTGTTGCCTACGTGTTCGGCGTCGGCACGCTGCCCCAGGCCAAACAGTCTTTTGAGTTCATGGTCCGCTCTGTCGATGGCGGCCAGACCTGGACAACGGCTGTACCGGTAGCGGGTCCCGTGACCCAGCCGGGTGTCATCGATCCTGTCCAGGGCCGTCCTGTGATCGATGGGATTGCCGGTGCCCGCAGCGATCTGTCTCCCGCGCCGAGCGTGGATATCGCCAACGGTGCGCCAACCGGCGCCGACGCGACCAATCGGATCGTGATGTCATACGTGAGCGGCTCACTGGACACGCCGCATGTGTACTTTACCGAGTCTGCAAATGGAGGCAGCACCTGGTCCAGCCCGCGCACTATTGAAATGCCAGGCGACCGGGGTTATTATTCCGCCACTGCCATCTCGCCCAACGGCACCGATGTGTACGTTGTCTATAACGCGTTCACTACGCCGTATCGTCACAATACAACGGATCCTCGAAATCTGATCGGTGTGGTCCTGCATGCCGACGTGACGGGGACTGCGACCGGCGCATTCAGTCCGCTGCATCGCAGCCCGGGAGGCGATCCGCGCGGCTCGAGTGCGAACTCGCTGGCGTTCGAGTTCCTCGGCGACTATGTGTACGCAGCTGCCACGCGCACTTATGGCGCGGCCGTGTGGAATGACACACGCAACGCTGCGGATTGCCCAGCGATCGATGCCTGGCGCATGTCGCTGGTAACAGGCCCATCTGTGGCGCGGCCCGCGCCCGAAAAGGATTGCCCGGCGAACTTCGGCAACTCCGATATATTTGGCGGCTCCTACCCGGACCCGACGCCATAAGCACGTACTTCCCCTGCCAGCGTTTGTGTAAATCACCTACTAAAATTCTCAAAATTCCCCGCAGTTTATGCGGGGAATTTTCGTGAGTCGAAAGGAAATTCTGCGTGTAAGATGGGAGAATAAATCACATCCGCGATTAAATTGGCCCGTACTTCACAAACAGGCACGGGATATCTGGGATCTCGTCGAGTGTCATTTTGTCGCAGGATACTAATCAGTTACAAAACTGCTTGTTTTTTGTGATGGTTTATTATATAGTAATGATACCGATCCAGTGAACCTGTCGAATGACGGGTAGCAGGGTCGTAGCGGGGGAAATGGCGCATGGGTCGCCTGACTGCTGAATGAGGTTACTTTAGCAGTTCTGTTGTTTACAGCTCGCTTAGGCCCAGCTGTAAAAAAATTCAGTCTTACTTGTGAAAAATAATCTAAATGGCGTTTTTGCCTGCCTTTTCTGTTTTTTGATAAAGGAGGTGCCAGGAAAAATAGACATAGACTGAATTCACCCGTGATTCAAGCTTTCCATGCAGACAAAAGGAGAACACATGAAACGCAAATTGTTAGCTTTGATCGGCATTCTGGTAATTGTTGGAATGCTTCCGGGTGCGGCGCTGGCTTCACCCGCAGCCTCCGGTGGGAGTGACGATCCTGCCTATGCCCAGGTGGAGGATAACCTGCCCGATCCTCTGACAACCCATCAATTGGAACTCAAGGAACAGGCCCTGGAGGCCAAGCTGAACGGCAAAGCCTACGGCAAGACCGGAGAGGTTGCCCGCGGCCAGTATGTACAGCTTACCCAGGAAGGTACTGGCATGGTCTGGACCGTCATGGGTGAGTTTGCTGACGTCAAGCACAATCAGATCGTCCAGCCGGACCGCACCGTCGACAACACAACCCTGTGGGTCCCAGACTTCAACAAGGCTCACATGGACCAGATGCTCTACGACCGGACGCCCGGCGCGAACTCGATGGCTAATTTCTACCTGGAACAGTCATCGGGACGTTATACGATCGCAGGCGAGGCTACGGATTGGGTCACGGTTCCGGGCGTCGCAGCAGATTACGACTATCCACAGAAGGGTACCGCTGTCTGGAACTTCATTAAGGACTCTGTCAATTCCTGGTATGATGCTCAGATCGCTGGCGGCAAAACACCTGCTGAGATCAATGCCTACCTGAGCGAGTATGATAAGTGGGACCGCTATGACTATGATGGCGACGGCAACTTCAATGAGCCGGATGGCTACATCGACACTTTCCAGTCGGTACACGCCTGGCTCGGCGAGGAGGCCGGTGCTCCTGCCTGGACCATCTGGAGCCACAGCTGGTACGCCTATTACACCTTGCAGGGCATCGCTGGTCCTTCCTTCAATAAACTTGGCGGCGTCCAGATCGGCAACAGTGATTACTGGGTTGGAAAATACACCATCCAGCCTGAGAACGGCGGCGTCGGTGTGTTCACCCATGAGTTTGGCCATGACCTTGGCCTGCCCGATCTGTACGACACTGCCGGTGGCGAAAACGGGACCGGTTTCTGGACCCTGATGTCCTCCGGCTCCTGGATGGGCGATGGCACCGTGGACATTGGCTCCAAGTCCAGCCATATGGGTGCCTGGGAAAAGTTCCAGCTTGGCTGGCTGAACTATGAAGTGGCCCAGGCTGGGGTCAAGTCCGTGCACAAACTGGGGCCGATGGAGTTCAACACCAAGCAGGCCCAGGGTCTCTTTGTGATCCTGCCCAAGAAGGGCGTTGTCTCAAACATTGGCGCCCCATATGCCGGCTCATACTATTACTACAGCAGTGCAGGCGATAATCTGAATAACTTTATGTATAAGTCGTACAGCTTGCCTGCGGGAGCCACACTGAGTGCCAAAGTCAAATATAATACCGAGCTGGATTGGGACTATGCCTACCTGGTCTACTCTACGGACAATGGAGCCACCTGGACGGGCATCCAGACCAACCTTTCAACAACCTATAATCCCTATGGTCAAAACTACGGCTATGGCATCACTGGCAGCTCCGGTAATCAATGGGTGGATCTGACCGCCACCCTCCCGGCCGGGAACGTGCTGCTCGGCTTCCGCTATTGGACAGATGCCAACACCGGTGGCTTCGGCTTCATGGTGGACGACATTAACATCACTGGCTTCCCGACCGATGGCGCCGAAACGGATGCCGGCTGGACCTACAAGCCGACGACCGGTTTCCATGTCACCAATGGCACAGAGACCAAGTTCTACAACAACTACTATGTTGCGGAGTACCGCACCTACAAAGGCTATGACAGCACCCTGAAAGTCGGCCCATACTTCTTTGGTTATACTGCTCCAAAGAACAACTTTGTTGATCACTTCCCCTACCAGGATGGCCTATTGATCAACTATTGGGATACCTCGCAGGCGAACAACCAGACCAGGAATCACCCCGGTGCGGGTTTGCTGCTGCCCATCGATGCCCATTACAAGGCGCTCCGGAATGTCAACGGGGCTGTCTGGCGCAACCGCATCCAGACCTATGATTCCACCTTCACCCTGGAACCAACGGATGCCCTGAATCTGCACGTTGCGAATGTCCTGTCACCGATTCCGAGCCTGCCGGCTGTCAAGGTGTTCGATGATCGCACCACCTACTATGATCCTGCTAATCCACAAGGAAGTGTGATCAACCCGAACACTGGCACCCAGATCCGCATTACAGGCATCAGCGCGTTGAACAGCTTCATGCAAATCGAGGTGCGCCCGGCGAAGTAACAAACGTAGCTGGAGAATAGATCATTGAACTGAGCCCGCCTTTAAGAGAGGCGGGCTTTGTATTTGGTCGGTGACTGCATATTTATCCGCTTGTGAAATTTATCAAGATGCCTGAAATATTAATAGGAGGTTACAGATTGTCTTGAAATGGACTGAAATGTGATGTATGATAAATCCGCCCTTAATAATCAGGGTAGTCACAATCGTGGTGAGAAAAGCGGCAAGCGCCTCTGATCGATTTACCAACGTACCAAACCTGGGGGCAAATCAACTCTCATCACACGGCCGAAGATTGGGTTCCATCTTCGGCATTATTATTTAAGCGAGGGGAGGTGATGAACAAGACCAAGGTCCATTAAAGGTTAAGTTGACAGGCAATCGATTGTTAAGAGGATCCATTAAATTCCATACTTCGAGGAGAGTATCGAATGAAACTTAATAAGGTTGTTACATCGCTGTCCGTGCTGGTCATCCTTGTCAGTTTAATGGGAGTCGTACCGGCAGCGGCCCAGAGCGGAACATCCACACAGGTACCGAACAGTGGAACTACATCTCCAATCACAGGGGAGTTTGTGCCCTCCGGCGGTGACGGCACACAGTTGGATTTCCCTGCCGCGGGGAATGAGGAAGTGGCTACGGCCTACAACGGCATCATCGACCGCAGTCTTTCCAACAGCACCGGGAAAGGCGCTTCTGCCAATAGCGGGAAGAAAGCCAAGTCGAACCCGACGTTCAATTTCGGCTTCCAGGGTCTGAACCACTACCAGCAGCGCTATTCGCGCGGTGGGAACCAGTTCTCCGTCGAGCCGCCTGACCAGGGTCTTTGCGTGGGCAATGGCTATGTGCTCGAAGTCGTCAACGATGTGCTCAATATTTTCAATACTTCCGGACAATCCATGCTGCCGGATAACACTGCAGGCAACATTGTGGGTGGGTTTCCAAGGGATGTAAACGATGCCATCGATCTCAATTCGTTCTATGGCTATCCACCGGCGATCAACCGCTCGACGGGAGTCCGCGGTGAGTTTGTGACTGACCCTGGCTGCATCTACGACGCGGCCACACAGCGCTTCTACCTGGTGGTGCTGACGCTCGATCCGCAGGTGCCCGGTCCGTGCCAGGGTGTCTTCTCCTGCGTGAACCACCTCGACCTGGCAGTCAGCAAGACCTCCAACCCAACCGGTCTATGGAACATTTACAAGATCGACGTTACCAACGATGGCTCAGTCGGTAATGCGGGTGGTCCATGTCCCTGCCTGGGAGATTATCCACACATTGGAGCGGACGCGAACGGCATCTATCTCACAACCAATGCGTATCCGTGGGGACCCGGTGACTTTGACGGCGCCCAGATTTATGCCCTCTCCAAGGCGCAGCTGGCCGCGGGTGCTGCCAACGTAACGATGGTCCACCTGGACACGACCGGCATGGTAAACGCGACTTCCCCTGTGGCACAGACGGAACCAGGCTTTACCGTTTGGCCCGCCCAATCGCCTGCCAACCAGTTCAATCCGGATAACGGAGGCACCGAGTACTTGATGAGCTCCAACGCCGGCGAAGAGGCAGCCGGAGCCGCCTTCACTGGCGACTCGACGAACCTGGTTGTCTGGTCGCTCACCAATACCTCTTCGCTGAATACTGCCTCGCCCAGCCTGGCCTTGAACGACAAGGTCCTGACGGTGGAAAAATATGGGATCCCGCCGCATGGGAAACAGCCTGGATCCGGAAGTGCACCCGGAACGGATACGCCGCAGGGATACTGCCTCAACGACGAGACGACCGTTACGATCGCCGGGACTGGCTGCTATCGGCTGTTGGTCAGCACAACCGTTCACAATATAACCAAGCCTGAAGTCATTTACAGTCTGGATTCAAACGATACCCGTATGCAGCAGGTGATGTATGCCAATGGCAAGCTCTGGGGTGCCCTCGATACGGCCCTCAATTTGAACGGAGGACCCCAAAGGGCTGGCATTGCATGGTTCGTCGTCAATCCCTCCACGCCCAAGGTAACGATGCAAGGGTATCTCGGCGCTGCCGGTTATGACTTTGCGTATCCGGCGATTGGCGTCACTGCAAGTGGACGCGGCGTGATGGCGTTCACAGCCACGGGTGACAGCACCTACCCAAGCGCTGCCTACGCAGCAATCGATGCGAATGTGGGAGTCAGCCAGTGGAATATTGTTCCGGGCGGGCAGGGCGCTGCGACAGCCGATGGATTCTCAGGCTATAAGGCGCAGAACTTCCCGAACCACATCCGCCCGCGCTGGGGCGATTACGGTGCGGCCGCGGTGGATGGGAACTCGGTCTGGATCGCAAGCGAGTACATTGGTACGGCCTGCAATTACACTACCTGGGGTGGTCCATTCTTCGTGGGCGGCACCGGTGACAATCTGCTCGGCACCTGTGCGGGAGCCAGTCACGGTCCCGGTGGGCGAACTGCCCTGGCCAACTGGTCGACGTTTGTCAGCAAGTTCACGCCCTAGGAGCGGGACGCCTGAATATTCTGCCTTGACCGGGCAGGATGAGTAAAAAGGATTGTATAAGAAAACTCCCCGCAGAAGGATCTGCAGGGAGTTTTCCATTTGCCTCCAGCGGAAACTGGGTGCCAGCCTCCTTCACGGAGTTTCTTCTGTTGATTTCGCCTCGCCCTTCAGGGTCTTGAAGTAGCTGCCGAATGCCAGTTGATAGGCGCTCAGCTTCTTGCGTTTGGCCTTCTTCTCGAAATCGGCTTTTTTCTGCGGGTCGGCCATGACAATGCGTGCATACATGTGGGCATCGTCCATCAGCTGCCGCTGCCGGTCGTTGCGTTCCTTGACGGCCTTTTGGGCCTTCCTGGATGTCGGTTTTTTCTTGCGAGGCGCCCGGGAGACGATCGTCATCCCGTTGCGGCCGCGCCGGAAGACAAGGTCGCCGACCTTGCCATGCATATATTTCAAAAGGGGATCTAATTCTACAAGTGCCATGGTGATATTCCTCGTTTTGGATGGATGTTGTGGTTGGGATGGGCCTGTGCAAACCCTACATGGACAGTACGGAGATCATTGGTAGACC
>JBLMZU010000566.1:0-7190 GCA_050258995.1 Bacteroidota bacterium | reverse complement strand
TGCGCGTGCCGTTCATGTACAGCACGCTGCTGGTGGCCGTGCCGACCGGCGTGAAGTTCTTCTCCTGGGTGGCGACCATGTGGGGAGGCAAGATCCAGACGCCTACGCCGATGCTTTTCGTTCTGGGTGCGATCGTGGTCTTCCTGATGGGCGGTCTCTCTGGCCCCCCGAACGCCACCGTTTCGACGGACCTGCATCTGACCGATACCTACTTCATCGTGGGTCACTTCCACGACACGATCTTTGGCGGATTTGTTTTCCCGTTCTTTGCCGCTCTCTATTACTGGTTCCCCAAGGCTACCGGCAGGCGGATGAACGAGTTCTGGGGCAAGGTCCACTTTTGGCTGATGACCCCGTCCTTCCTCATCCTGACCTTTGGCATGATGCGCATTGGTCTGCTGGGAATGCGCCGCCGCATCGTGGACTATGATCCGGCGCTTGGTTTTGATACAACTCAGCTGGTGCTGACAATTGCAGGCTTCCTGATCTTCTTCTCTGTCGTGATCTTCGCCATTAACCTCCTTTACAGCATGAAGCATGGAGAAAAAGCCGAGGGGAACCTCTGGAACTCCCGGTCACCGGAATGGCAGGTACCCTCGCCGATGCCCGCCCACAATTATGCTGTTCCCTTTCGAGTGGTAGGCCACCCGTATGATTACGGCCTGCCTGGCTCGAAGTATGTCGAGTTCATCTCCGAACCCGACTACACTCATCATGAAGAGACTCATCCGGAAACGAAGACTCACTAACCCATAGGGCAGAAATAAAATGATACACGTACAAGATAAAAAGACCATGCTGAACCAGGGAGTCCTGATTTTTGTCTACCTGGGCGTATTGAGCTTGATCGAATATTTTATTGCAATTGCATTTGACGCGGTTCCCCTGCTGGTGCTGGTGCTGCTGATCAAGGCTGTGCTGGTTGCATACTATTACATGCACATCTACAAGCTCAATCTTGAATCGCATGTGGAGGACGAAGGTTCCTACGAATATAAAACAGGTACCAATCGCCTGGGATTGTGGCTGTTCCTGGTTTCTGACTCCTTCGTGTTTGCCGGCTTAATGGTCACACGGATGAACCTGCTAGGACTGACACGTCCTCCTCTGAACCAGGTACTGGGTCTGTTCATCACAATGATCCTGCTGGTGTCTTCGTTTTTTATGAACCGCGGTGAAACGCTGATGAACAATGGAGACCGGAAGGGTTATCTCAGAAACATCATGATCACCTTCATCCTGGGTGTCGTTTTCCTGTTGGGTGTGGTCCTTGTGGAATGGCCGACTGCCATCCGGGAGGGTCTAACACCGAACAGCGGACCCTACGGAGCGGTCTTTTTCATGATGACCGGCATGCATGCGTTCCATGTCATCACCGGCCTGATCTTTCTTGCGATCGTGTACCGGAATGCCCGGCATGGACGGTATGACCAAAAGAATTACCCTGTCGAGGCCGCTGCCGTCTACTGGCACTTCGTGGACCTGGTGTGGATCTTCTACTATCCGGCCTTGTACCTGATCGGCGCGTTGGTATTGACATGATATTTCTGGTATAACTGAATAGGAAATACTGCACGGGGCGGCCAGTAGGTCGCCCCGTTTTCGAGCGTGAGAGTGGTTCGAACGTCTTACGGGTTTTCGAGGTAAGACACTGGGATGTGAATCTGTGGGACGGATAGAGCGTTGAGAGAGTCATTCAGGCCTACATGTTTAATAAAACATTGCTGGTAGGTGTGCTCGCGTTTGGCCGGGTCGGCATTGCAGCGCTGGGTGTATGGCTGTTTAAGCCGGTCGAAGGTCTGCGCGGCACAAGCTGCGGTGAGTCTTATCCGCCGTCGTCACCGATCCGCCTGGCTCGTCATGGTGGTAGCAGTTTCGAGTCTGGTCTCCTCGGAGGAAATATCGTCCTGTTGTTGCTTCCGCATCAACCGGATGGATCGCGAGGGTACACTTCGCTCCCCCGATGGCTCGATCTTCCCGGGGCCGATCCTGTCCACGATCTGCAGTTACTGTTGGAGTAGTTCCTGAGGTTAATATGTTTAGAAATCAGATGGTGAGACGAATCCTGTATTCGTTTTTGATCGGGTTCGTGCTTTCGGTGGCGATCACCGAGATCCCCTTTGTCTTTCTTCAGGAAAAGGCCCGACCGCCGAAGGAGATCACCCTCGTCATTCCAAAAGGGACCGCGGATGAGGTCGCACGCGGGGAGCAGCCTCCCGGGATACCCCCGAATATGTCTTTCGTGGTTGGCGACACTTTGATTGTCGAAAACCAGGATAGCGTCAATCACCAGCTCGGCCCGTTATGGATCCCGGCCCATGCATCGGCGAAGATGTCCCTGGATCAGGTGGAAAGCCTGGCGTATGAATGCTCCTTCCAGCCGACGAAGTATCTTGGCCTGGATGTGAATGAGCCTTTGACGCTTGGAACACGGGTGTTTGGCGTCCTGTATATCGCACTGCCTTTGGGCATCCTTTTCTCGCTCTATAGTCTTGCAATCGTCTCAAAGAAAAAAGAAGATGTTCCTGCTTAAGATGTTTCACCGCAAATGGCTGCTTGCCACCCTGCTGGTTGTAGCAGGTGCGGCTCTCTGTGTTCGTCTCGGGATCTGGCAGCTCGACAGGCTCGACCAGAGGCGTGCTTTCAATCACCAGGTCGAATCCATGCAGGCTATGCCTGCGCTGGATCTTAACCAGCAGGTTCCTGAGGATATCTCCAAAATGGAATGGCGGGCGGTGAAGGTGCGGGGAAAGTACGATTTTTCCAATCAGATCGCCCTGCGCAATCAATATAACGGCAGTGAGTATGGATATCACCTGCTCACCCCGCTGCTCTTCGCTGGACATGCAGTTCTCGTCGACCGGGGCTGGATCCCTGCGGAAGGCAATTCCGCGCCCCAGGACTGGCAAAAGTATAATGAGCCCGGAGAAGTGACCGTCACAGGCCAGATGCGCCTGGGCCAGACGAAACCACGCTTCGGCGGTGTGGCGGATGTAATTCCCGCGGACGGTTCGAAGATGGCAATGTGGAACAATGCCGACATCGAGCATATCATTAAGCAACTCCCATATGCCACCCTGCCCGTTTATATCCAGCCGGACGTGAATGCAAACGATACAACTCCTCCCATCCCGTACCAGCCCACCCTCGACCTGAGCGAAGGTCCGCACTTTGGGTATGCGCTGCAGTGGTTCACATTTGCGACGATTCTGCTTGTAGGATATCCCTTCTATTTGCGAAAACAGGAATCAAAGTGAAATACTCATTAAAATCATCTTTTTCACGCTGGGTCCTAGCTCTCTTCTTCGCGGTGCTCGCACTGACTGTGCTGGGACGCGCGGTGGCGGTCACGGGCGCCATCGCCTATTGCAATGGGTTTCCCTTTTGCGCTCCCACGCATCCACTGGGTTACCTGAAGACTGCTCACATTCTATCTGTGGGCATTGCATCCCTGCTCATGGTGATTGTTTTTCGCAAGGCATGGCGCCAGCAGCGCAGTCATATCGTTCTTTTACCGCTTACCAACATTCTGGCTGTGATGTTCTTTGGCCAGGCTGTGGTTGGTGCCATGCAGGTGGCCCAGTCTTATCCACCGCATCTGGTGTTCCTGCATAAGCTGACTACGATCTCTCTGTGGGTATCCTTGATATTGCTGACCTACAACGCAGGCTTACTGACCTCTGATACCCAACCGGCTGTCGACGTGGATCATCGGCAACGGGCCCGGGATTTTTGGTCTCTGACCAAGCCCCTGATCGTCGGCCTGCTTCTGATCACGACCTATGGCGGGCTGGTGATCGGTTACAAAGGGTGGCCGCCTTTTGCCCTGACGATGTGGACGTTACTCGGCGGCGCTCTGGCAGCAGGTGGATCGAGCGCATTGAACCAATACATTGACCGGGAACTGGATAGGCACATGCAGCGGACCGCCAAGCGCCCCCTGGCGGACGGCCGGCTTACCGACGCGGAAGGACTGGCGTTTGGCCTGGGGTTGTCTCTGGTCAGTTATTATGTTCTTGCCTGCTTTGTCAATGGGCTGGCTGCCTTGCTGTCGCTGGCGGGAATTGTTTATTACGTGATTGTGTATAGCCTGTGGCTGAAAAGGGCAACCGTGCAAAACATCGTGATCGGTGGTGGAGCGGGGGCGATCCCGCCGCTTGTGGGTTATGCAGCGGCCACCGGGACACTCGATCTGACCGCTGTCATTCTCTTTGCCATCATCTTCATGTGGACCCCGCCTCATTTCTGGGCGCTTGCAATCGTGCGTATGAAGGACTACGAGCGGGCGGGCGTCCCGATGATGCCGGTTGTGCGCGGCGAGCTCGAAACCCGCCGGCAAATTTTCATTTATACGATCGAGCTGGTGCTGGTTACGCTCCTGCTTCCGCTTCTCCGTCTGGCAGGCACGGTCTACCTCATTTCGGCGCTGGTTTTGGGGGGGCTCCTGCTCTACGCCGCCTGGGCGGTTTGGAGACAGGGAGGCAACAAGATCGCCTGGCGCATGTACAAGTGGTCGAGCACCTACCTGGTCTTTATCTTTCTAGCCATCATGATCGACGCGGTGGTGAGGTAACGGGAAGCTTACGGACTCTTTTTGAGAATTACACTCGTCTCATCCGCGTAGATCGTACGCCAGCCTTTTTCTTGTAGTGCCTGTGCAATGGGCGTTTGAGGCCGTACGATAGCCCAGGTGATTTGATACTTGTTGATGAGTTCCTGCCAGCCGTCCTGCAGGGTGAGGATCGTCTCATAATCCCGGGTGACCTGTCCGGTTGAGTCTGACATGCTGTCGACAAAGGTTAACTGGCTTGGCCAAAGATGGTTGGCGATATAGCCTCCCCAGTTCAAATCATTGAACATTCTTCCCTGCTGCGGGTTTTTCTCCAGCCATTGTATGGCGCGGACCGGAAACGCGGGTTCGCTAAATTGGTACATCTTTTGCCCTCCGCCGCTCAGGATAAAAACCGAGATCAGGACAGCTGCCGTTACTCCAATCCAGGGTATGGCCTGGCCCCTGCCTTCCACGCTCTGAAACACTGACTCAAACCTCTCCACCACCCGATTGCCTCTTAGAAAGAGGAGTGCTTCTGCCAGCACAAATGGTGCCACAACGCCATAAAAGTGGACATTTCGAGTCGCCATCAACGCCATCGCAGTAAAGCCTGCCAGGAGAAATGCCTGACCGGTAGAAAACCGGTCTTTTTTAATTGCAAGTAAGAACACGGACAGGCACAACAGGCCTAACATCGCATACAGATCTGGATTATGAAAATCGGGCGAATTTACTTCGACCATGCGGGACATGAGGTAAGAATCGTTGACAAATGTAAACACCGTCATCCACGAGCCTGCGCCGCTGGGATTGATCACACTCGCGATCAAGGTCAGGAAGAGTACCAGCCAGAGATTTTTGCCTGTTGCCAGACTTGTGTTGGCGCGATTGAAAACATACTCCACCAGCCATCCGAAAGCATAGGCAATCAGCACCAGGATCCCTGCGATGAACTCGCCGTGCAGATTGGTCCACAGCAACATCAGTACCGGGAATCGCCACAGGGATATTTTCTCGCCTCGATATAACCGCTCGGACCATACCAGCCAGATTGTAAGCAGTAACATGGAAATCATGTGAGGTCGGGCGGCCCAGTTGATCGAGCTTGCCATGGCTCCCCAGATGATGAGGACCATTACCGGTACCCGGAGGTTGAGTCTGCTGGATAGGCTGCTGTATAAGATGGTGTACGCGGTTGCTAACAAAAGGCCACAAAGCAAAACAATTCCAGCCAGCCCCCAATACGACTCGATTATGGCAAATATAGTATCGGTAAGCCATTCATGAACAATAAAAGCCTGTCCCTGGTAGGGGTAGATGAATTGTTCCGTGTTGGGCACACTGCGATTCTGTAAGATGACCCTGCCCATGAGAAGATGACGGGGGAGGTCTCCATCCAGGTTCAACATTCGCTGTCCTACAAGAAGGACGGACAGAAAAATGGTGAGAAAAAGGATATCCTGCAATGTGGGAAGAAGCCGGCGCGGAGAAAATGATGTCATATGGAAGTTTGATGTCGTTATACCAATAATCGGATGAGTACAATGAACCAAAGAACCACCCAGGCGGCAAGATAAAGGGCAGGGCGGTTAAAGAGCGAAAGCAGCACGATCGAAAAGTTATATCCAGTTACATAAGGGGCGACCATGGGACTGCTGATCCCAGATAATCTCTTATCTCTTAACTGTAATGCTTTATAGAGTAGAAAGATACCGATGGGAACCAAATAGGGAAAGTACCTGGCGTTCCAGGGATTGTTCGGCATATTAAACAGGTACTTGAACCAAAATCCATACAATAGGAACGAAAGCAGGTAGGCGGCCGTAACCGGTGCAAACACCTTGGCTACTTTTAGCGCGCCCCCTTCCTTCCAGGCCATGTACATCCAAAAAATGGCGATGCAGATCCCAATCTGTGGTTTCATGAGCACAAAGAATAATCCAATTTGAGGCGGCATCCAGAACCCCAGGGTGACCAGGAAATCGATATTGCCGCTATAGAGGCATCCGAATACCGCGGCAGAAAAAATGAAAAGGACAAGCTGAAATCTGCTGGCACCCATCTTCACCGCTGATACGGCAAAAGCGATCAGGCTTACAAAGAACAGCAGAATACGTCCCGTCCAGAAGGGGAGCAGGGCAAAGGGAGCCAAAAGGAGATAGGTCCAGAACGGTTCATATACGCCATAAAACTCCTTGCCCACCAGGTATGGGTTGCCGCCATGCAAAAATACCTGGATGGCAGGCAAAAAATTCATCCAATCGCCCCCCGGCGGAAAAGTATAGGGAAACTGCATACTACTGCTTTTTCTTCGACCTACATTTCATGCAAATGATAAGCAAAGTATATCAATAAAAAAACAGGACGATTCGATAAATCGTCCTGTTTTTCTTTCTTATGTTTATTCGCCTAGATAATCGCGCAGTTTCCTTCGGATCGAAGGATGGCGCAGCCGGCTCAAGGCCTGGGCTTCGATCTGGCGGACGCGTTCGCGCGTGACACCCATCTTGCGGCCTACTTCTTCGAGCGTATATGCCTGTCCATCCAGTAAACCGTAGCGCAGCTGTAGAATGCGGACCTCACGTGGAGGCAGTGCATTCAATACTTCACCGAGATGTTCCTTCAGCAGGTTATAGGT
>JBLMZU010000565.1:0-6122 GCA_050258995.1 Bacteroidota bacterium | reverse complement strand
CCGAGGATGCCCATCCCCAGGCCGCCAATCACGCCTCGCAGTACCAAGTGCGTTTTCAGCGGTTCCATCAGCTTCCGCAGCCATCTGAAGGCGAACACAAAGATCAAACCGGCCAGTCCGCCGATCAGGCTGAACGGGATGGCCCATAGGAGATCTGCGAGACGGGGAATATAGGCGGGAAAGGCATAGAGCGTATTAAAGAAACTCCCGGATAATGCGACAAAGACCGTTGTGGCGACAGCGGAGGCGAGCAGGCTGGGAAACAGGGCCCAAAAATAGACCGTCATTCCCGCCATGCCACCCTGGGCAGACTCCAGGCTCAAGAGCGCACCACCGAACGGATTGGTGATAAAGGCGCCCAGCATGGCGCTCAGACCGCCGTAGCCCATCGTACGGGTTTCTTTTTCATCGAGCTTGAGCTTGTCGGCCACCAGCGTGCCAATCCCACCGCAGGCATCCGCAAGGGCTGCCTCCGGTCCCAGGGCGGCGCCGGCCATGAGGGAGATCAGGGAGGTGACCAGGATACCGGGGGCGTGGCGATAGTCGAAGCGCCCGGTCTTGCCGAACTCCTGCATCAGCTCGGAGAAGATGGCGTTGTGGTCCCCAAAGTAGCTCACGAGCAGACCGACCAGCAGACCGCCGAGCGTACACACCAGCAGGGTGAACAGGCGGGGATCCATGCCCAGGGCAAGCGCGGCCCGCTCCCAGATCAATGCGATCGATCCGTTGACCAGGACGATGAAAACAAAAGTGACCACGGCACTGATGATGCCCAGCAGGGCGACCAGTGCCATCAGTCGGATATAGGATTTGGGTTTTGCCGATGTGTCGATCATGCTTTCCTTCCCGCAGTAGAGCGTGAAAAAGTATGTTGCATTTAGGGCTTGAGGGGCATGCCAGATGCGATTTTTTCCAGCAGCCGGTGCATTTCAGCCAATTCCTCTTTGAGCGCTGCAACTTCAGGATCTGATGAGCCGCCAGCTACAACCGATGGTGTCTCTTCCTCGACCGGAGCAGAAGACCCGCCGCCAACCAGCAGGCTGGAGAGCAAGCTGGCCAGTGCGCCGATGATGCCCACACCCGCAAACATGATGAACATGCCGGCCACCCGGCCCGCAGCCGTGATCGGGTAAAAGTCGCCATAGCCCACGGTGGTGATCGTGACAATGGAATACCAAAGGGCATCTCCACCCGTTTTGATGCTCGACTCCGGGTCGGCACTCTCAAATTGAAGCACGAGCACACTCGAAACAGTCAGGACGAGGATCGTCAGCAGGATGGTAATGAAGGCGGCATACTGGCTGCGGTTCTGGAGGACATCTTCCACCAGTTCCTTCTTGTTCTCCCCTTTCATCAGGCGGGCAATGCGGGCCAGGCGGCTCAAGCGGGCCAGGCGCAGCAGACCGCCATATTGACTGATCCCCAATGAAGGAATCGAGCCGAGCAGGTCCAGCCAGCCGCGTTCCTTGATGAAGTAGTCGGATTTCTTCGGGGTGGAGAACAGGCTGTAGGTGAAGTCGATCAGGAAGATGACGCAGATCAGGTTGTCATAGACCCTCAGCAAGTCGAGGGTCTGGGGTGCCAGGGGTAATAACATGACAACCATGATTGCCAGGGAAAGGATGGTCAGGACAAAGATGAAGATGTTGTACGAATTGCTGCGTTTGCGGGGAGGGACAGTTTCCTTTGTCATGGGTTGACTCCTTAAATCAAGTTTGTACTTTATTGCAGATAAGCAGGTGAGCGAATGTATGCATGCCTGGACGATCCATCCGCCCGACCAAACATCAACGCGGGGCTTCCGTTACCGTTTCATTATTTTGTCTTCTGAGATTTGCCAGCAGAATGTGGACACTGATCAATAACACCCACAGCGGGAAGACCAGCGGAGCCCAGTAAAAGAAACCAATGCTCAGCAGGAGGAACAAAGCCAGCGCCAGGCCAAGATAGGCCATCCAGCGCGGGAAGATCCCAGTGCGCAGCGAGAGGGTGCAGGTGGAGATCATGAACACGCCGGCCATCTTCATGGTGTAGACGGTCATGATCTCGTAGGCCACCACTCGGCCGAAGTTGTAGATGCCCGATTCGACAAGCATGCCTGGAGTGGCTCCAAACATGCTGATGAGACCGCCGGCAACCGCTGCAGAGGCGAACAGCATGGCGAGGAACAGAAGCCCGCTCCCCAGGAAAACGGTGGCAAAGAAGCGGTCCTCATGCTCCCCAATGCGGTCACGGACCACACCGATGAACCACAAAAAGGCAATGCCCGCAAACGGCAAAATATTCAGAGCAAGATTCACAGATCCCCAGTTGGTAGAAAGCCAGTCACCCGAGTCCTGCGGGTTGGCAGGGACAGAAACCCGGATGAGCACCAGGCTGGCGATGAGCAGGAGCGAGAAAAGGATCCCGGCAACTGCAGCCGCGCGCGGTGTCGTCAACCTCGCCCGGGGGATGAGTACAGGTTGGGCTTGTGTCATTGCTCGATCTCCTTCAGTGCTTCCTCAGCGCTGGCTCCGCTGCCCATGGTCACATCTTTTTCCAAGATTGCATCCTCATGCCAACAATTCGACTTCCTCTCCTGCTTCTGTGGACAATGATTATGTGGCATAAGAGACCATCATTTGCGCGGCGATCTCATTGTTTGAGGGACCCTGGGCCAGGAGCCGCAGCACCTCAACCTGCTTTGAAGTCCACGGTTCCTGGGTGATCTTTTCCGTGGGCGCATCTGGTAACCTTCTTCCAGGGATCATGCCAAATTCAGGCAGTCGCTTCGGCTTCCGTCGGCTCAATGGTCGGCTGTTTTCTTTCGTTGTTCAGCTTGTTCACACGTTCCTGGAGTCCACGCACGCCTTTATTCCATTCATCCCTCGCCCGGGTGGCCTGGGCATCTGCCTGCGTTTTGATATTCGAACGCAGTTCCTCGCCAGAGCTGGGTGCAAAGAGCAGTGCAATCAACGCGCCAAGCAATGCACCTAATAGAAGACTAACAGCATATTTCATCGGATTCTCCTTCCTATATTTCGTAATCATCGACTGCAAGTGTGGGTGCCAGGGCGAACGATATTGCCAGCCGGCACCCACACTTGACATTACATCCTTATCTCACTTCGATATAGACATAGAACTGGCAAATGATATTGCTGCCCTGCCCAACCTCCCAGACTTCGCCATACACACCCGGCGTGAATGGGGCGATCATCGGCACGGAGAAGTTGTAGGTCCAGCCCGGCTCGACGGTGTTCGCCAGGTCATAGATATCGGAACCCTGGTGCAGGGGGACATTCGCCGCAGCACCTACGTAGCGGAGATCAACGGAATTCCCATCCCAGCTGGTGCCGGTGTTGTTCTGCAGCACCCAGGTCGTGGTGAAACTCGTTCCCGCTCCAAAGACGGTGCCATCTGCCGGGCTTTGCGAGACATAGCAGCTCGAACTGGTAGCCGGCGGAGGAGTCGCAGGCGCAGGCGGCGGAGCCGGAGGAGCAGTCACAACGGGCGTGCTGTCTGTACCCTGGGTCACGACCCAGTCAGCCGACACCCAGCCCAGTCCATCGGCTGAGTAGGCAGTCGGGATCTTCACCTGCCACCAGGCGCCGTCTGAGCTCTTGCCGGTGACCTCGCCCGTTGCACCGGGAGGCGCCACTGCCAGGATGGTGTAGTTTGTCCCTGGGCCGCTGCGGACGTTCACATAATCAATGGATGTCGCGGTCCCAACGCCACTAGGCGGCGGGGGCGGCATCACGGTTGCAGGCGCAGGAGGCGTCTTGATGGTTTGGACAGACTCGACATTCGAAGCCTGGGTATAATCCCCGCTCACCCATGCATAGCCGGCGCTGATCTTGGTCGGATCCACGCGGACCACCCACCACTTTCCATCTTCGCTCTTCCCGATCACACGACCAGTTGTGGCAAACGGGGCAAGTCCATAAGCCGGGTAATTCGTGCCCGGACCGCTGCGTACATATACATTCGCAATGGTAATCAGCTGTGGATCCGTCGGTCCCGGAGGAACCATTTCGACTGTAGGCGGCACAGGCGGCGTGGGCAGCACCTGGACATTGTCTGCATTGCTCACCGTCACATAACCGGCCTCCACCCAGCCTGCTCCGGTGGGAGCAATTGGAATACTGATCGCCCACCAAAGGCCGTCTTCGCTTTTACCAACGACCTTGGCATTTGCCCCACCTAACAGGGTGGCATATAACACATAATTCGTGCCTGGCCCGCTGTAGATGGAGGCATTATAGAGGGCAGTTGCCGCCGGTTCACCGGCTGCCGGGGTCGGCAGGATGGCCACCGGAATGTTCGGATCGGTTGTCGGTCCGGGAGGCGGCGGTGTGGCCGTGGGAGCCCCGGCTGTCAAGTCTGCAACCACAGTCTGTGCAGACTGGGTCTGTATGGCAGCCACATCCTGGGTTGGAGCCGGAGCAGCAGTTGGTGCAGCTGCAGGGGTGCAGGCACTCAACACCAGGATCCCCAGAAGGATCAGGCTGAATAGCATAACGCCTTTGTTATTTCGATAGTTTATCTTCATTGTTTTCCTTTTTATAATGTTCTATGACTGGCAGGAATCCCTTGCGGGTGTTGATCTTCGGTCCTGATATCTACGATGCGGACGGAAGTATTTCCATGGTATTAAGCATCTGGAATGACGATCTCCCAATCAATTGGCTCGTAGATCATGAAAGCTGCATGAGCTCCAGGTCTAGCTCAAAGGTCAAGGCCCGGGATGTTCCGGAGGTAAAGCACCCGGGTAACCCTGCGGGATCTGGTTGCGGTTGGCAGCACCGGCCGCGCCGATGGATGCCAGATCGATGAAGACTGCCAGGACCAGCCACAGCCAGTCGAGGCCTGAGATATTGCCAGGGCCATTGGTAACCAGAATGACATACATCAATGTCGTGAACGGCAGGATCATGATCCCCAGGCAGGGGAGCAGCCACGCGCCATTGAAGACGACATTAAAAGCAACCGGCCGGGCCAGCCAGGCAAAGATGAGGAACAACCGTGAGAAACCGGCTAGAAACCCGGTTAAACAACCGGCACTATTTTGCTGTCTCATATTTAATCTCCTCGTATTCGAAGATTCAACTCCTGATAGACTGACAATGAGATGGCGGTAATGTCGCCACTCCTTTTGGTAGTGAGGGAGGCGGGTTTCCAAATCGATACTTCTGGAAACCCGCCTCATGAACTGCTCGCTATTGGTTTACTGCCGCATCATGGCGATCTTCATGTCAGTTTCACTATCCTCGATCAGGTCGCCGGATAGGTCCACCGTGACGCGCTTGATCTTGCCGGTGAAGGGGAACGAGCCGCTATACTCCTCAGGAGCAGCAGGTTCGCCGCCATCATAGCCACAGGTCAGACCCTGTGTGCCGAAAATGACCAGGCAAGATAGAGGCATATCGATACTGGCAACCAGTTTACGGTTGATGTAGAGCTGGCCGCACGCCGGCACGCCCATGCCCTCAGCAGGATTGGGCTTGCCGGTTGGCTCGAACTCGTAGCGCAGTTCGACTTCGCCCTCAGGAACCGTCTCGTTGGACTTGAGCCAGAATTTGTCCCGGCCCAGGTAGTTGTACAGGAAATAGAGGTGCTGATTCTTGACGAAGAAGGTATAGCCTCCCGTGCGACCACCCTGCGCCATCAGCACGCCTTCTGCACCACCCTGCGGAATCACCACATCGGCCGTGACAGTCCATGGGCGATTGTAGACCTTGGGCGAAGCGGTAAAGGGAATCCCCGACCCGCCCTGGTAATAGACGTACTTGTTTCTAGGTCTGGCGATGGTCGGCCGCTCAACATTCATACGCTGGATGGCGCTTCCATCAACCGGCAGCACCTGGTACTTGCCCGCCTCGGCCCACCAGCGGCCGATCATTTCGATCAGTTTGTCGCGACGCTCACCAGCCAGGTTGTGGGTTTCGGAGTAGTCCTCGTCGATATGGTAGAGCTCCCAGTCGTGGGTCTCGATATCCACAAGCACCTGGTTGGGAATGGGGGTGCCGAATTTACGTCCCTTCTTGGCGGCCTCGGTAAAGTTCGGTCCGGGCCATGGGCAGACCGCCCGCCAGCCGTCATGGTAGATCGAGCGGTGGCCGAACATCTCAAAGTACTGGGTA
>JBLMZU010000564.1:0-8054 GCA_050258995.1 Bacteroidota bacterium | reverse complement strand
ACTGCTGCCTGGCAGGCTTGCCGGACGCTCATATCGGTCTATAATCATGCTGGGCCTCCGAAGTTGTGATTTGTATGTCGCAATACAAAATCTACACCTTTCGGTGGCCCTTTCACAACCTTAGTTTTTAAGGTTCAAACTTGAATTTTCCGACGCGAACTAGCTAAGTGCGAGGCTCGTCATCCCAGGGAAGGAATCCGCCTTCCCTGTACTGCAAGCCGGAGCTCATGCTGACCAGATGGCGGATCGTGATGGAATTCCAAAAGGGAGCCGGCGCCTGCGGTAGATAATTCGTCAGCGGGTCATCCAGGCTGCCGATCAGCCTTTCCTGCAGGGCGATACCGATCAGCGCTGAAACAAAAGATTTGGCTGTCGAGAAGGATGTACAGATGGAGGAGTGATCGTACCCATTGTAGTAGCGCTCGAACAGCAGCTCACCCTTCCGGATCACCAGAAAAGCAGTGGTACCGTTCCGGGCCAGGAACTGATCAATGGTTTCCGGCTTTGATTTTTTCGCCGCAGCCGGAATGCTTTTCTCCAACAGGGGCAGGAGTGTCCTGTTATCCGGACTGACAGGAAAGTGGAAGACCGGCGGCGCATTCCGGATCTCACGGCTGGGAAACACCTGGTAGTCGGTGATATCGACTTTGTTCAACAGAAAATAACGTGCCAGGTAGGAACTCTCGATCAGGTTGCTGTCTGCCATGGTACATCCTCCAGTTTTACTTCAGGGACAATTCTTTTCGAAAATAGGAGTCGAGCCGCAGCTCGGTCACATCCACAAGGCGTTCCAGGCAGGGATCGTTCAATTCTTTCAGGAGGGAGCGCGCCCGGGCGATCATGTCCTTGCTGCACTGATATGTATCCTGCACGCGCTTCGGATCGGTGCGCAGAAGCCGGGCCGTCCGTTTGCTATCCTTCGACTTTTTGATACCTTCAACACCGATGGTCAGATAGGAATAATGACCGGCCGCCAGGTCCTTCTCCAGGTCGGTCCAATCGTCGATCATCTGGATGGCGGCGCCGAAGAGAAGAAAGACCTCCCAGTATTTGTCGATCAACGCAGCCTTGCCCAACCGCTCCAGGCTGAGCATCATGGGCGTGACTGCATTGGCGCCTTTCGCCCCAAGCTGCTCGGGTGCATCGAGGCGGTAGGGACTGGCCCGATGCCGCATGGACTTTTCCCGGATCTCAGCCTCGAGGAAGAGAGTCCGCATCTGGTGCAGGATCTCCAGATTGACGGGAGAAATGCCAAAGACGCGCAAGGCCCGGGTCTCATACTCGGCGATCAAAGCCTGGGCGGTCAGCACCTCCACCGGGGACGGGATGTCGCCGTCGACGTTCTCATCCAGGATCCCATATCCCGCCACCGCAAAGACGCCAGCCCGCAGGATCTCACCGAACTGTTCCAGAAGATCCGCCAGGCCCATTTCGTCCATCCAGACCGCCAGAAAGGCAAAGACCGGGTAGGCATCCTTGAAGTACTGCATACGGTTGCTCGGCCAGGTGGTCACATCCAGGCCCAGCGGCGCGCTGAACTCCTTCAGGATCTGCCGCGCCTCCCGATCCAGCCCGTTGAAAGCCGCGAGCAGCCCCACATCCACCTTGATATGCTGGAACCAGGAAAAGAGCGAGACGCCGTCGGCTAAAAACGGAGCCATGACCGCGGCCCAAAATGCTTCTTTATCCTTGTGATAAACCTGAAGGATCGCCGGGGCAAATCGATCGAAGGCGGTTATGTTATTCATAAACAAACCTCTTGCACCGTCATGAAACATCGAACTGTCATTGTGAGGAGTGTACGTTGTGATGAAGCAATCTCAGACTACCGGTTGAAAATAAAGAACACACCCTGGTACGACACCGCCGCGAGGAGACCGATCCACAGGGCATGACCGGGCTTGATCTTCTGCGAGCGGGCAACGCCGATCATCAGAAATATGCACAGCAGGACCAGGCCGGTTCCATACAGGGTCAGGAGAATGGTGCGCCAGATGGTGGGAGAATTCAGCGCCACCTCATACCATCGCAGGTCGAGCAGGCCGATGGCGCCCAGGAAGCTGTCGGTCAGATCGTGCAGGGCGGCAAAGAAGGTGGCCAGGGCGATCCCAAAGCCAAATACGCTGAGTGTGTCGTCGAAGCTGCCCTTGCCTGCAACCAGGCGGCTCAATACATAGGCCACGCCGGCAGACAAAATCCAGCAGCCGAACATACTGGGCGCCAGCCAGAAGCGGTTGTAGGAATAGTAGACTTCCTTCGGCACATTCAACCAGGGCGTGAACGAGGACGGTGCCCCGCCTGCCATCGTCAGGAAAATATAGACAAGCGTATATTCGATGGCCGTGATCAGCATGGCGTAGAACCCGAACTTCAGCCTGCGCTCGTCCTGCACCAGCCGGTCAAATGTCCGGCGTGGATGGAAGAGGGTGCCAAAGAGATAATCTTTGAAGGAACTTGTTTTGGGGAGAACGGCTTCGGCCATGGGAAACAGCCTTCCTTTGTTGGGAATGTGAGCCGGGCGGTGGCCAGGCTCCATTGTTTCAACTATACGTTTCTCCTGTAAAACATCCCCCCACCCGTGGATGAGTTTCTGACTAGCCAAATGGATAGGTAGGATCACATCCCTTATTCAAACACCTGAAGGGCTGGAAAGGAGATATACTTGTCTTCGATGAGAAGGCAGCTGACTCCACAGTATTGTGGGTAGTTCCCTTAAGCGGAGCGAAGCATATCGATAAGGGAGCAGTTCCTGCTGAAAAGGGCAGGAGGCGGCCTGTGCCTCATCGCTTTTCCCGGGGGTAATTGGAACGTGCCAATGTAGTCAGATGTAAGGAGACACAAATGAAACCGAGTGAACGATTTAAAGTGCGGACCGCCAGTAATTCCCTCAATCAACCCCGCGAGGATCAACCCCGCTTCACGGCAGTCTATGAAATGGCCGGTGGCTCTCTCGGCACCTACCAGAACTATGCAGTGGACGCTGATAGCTTCGTTCGTGAGCTGCAGGGCCTCAAGCCGGTAATCAGGCTCAACGAGCTGTCCGTCACTGAACTGGCAGGCAGGTACCTATTCATCAAGCGTAAATTGGATGTCACGACATATAATGGAAGTCTTTCCTAGCTGCGTTGAGCAGGAAAACGAAACAGGGACTGGTTGATGCCAGTCCCTGTTTCGTTTCTATGTCCTTCACATGTCATTCCGGCAAAGGATGGGCGGAAATGATTCTTATTTCGCAACCGGCAGCGGCTGGGAGGCCAGCTGTTCCTGCAGTGCGTGCTCGGCCTGGGCCGGCGTCATCGCAAGGACATATTCCCATTCACCGAGCAGCGCATTCCGGGCCTGCTTTAAAACGCTACGATCGCTTTCATTCAGCGGCCGGATCCTGCGGTAGGCATGCAGTCCACTGATGATCCGGCACAAGGATTGGGTACTGCCGTCTCCCAGATATTCAAGCAGCAGTGTCCGCCGGGCATGGCGGTCATCCGGAAGCGGCTCACCCGGATCTGCGAGGATGGCGAACAGCTCATCGAACCCGGCTTTGGCGGTGGGGGCCCGCAACCGGTGCTGCAGCTCGCCATCCGAGGGCACCCAAACCGTCAGGTCACGGACCTGGACCGCATAGTACAGGTTCTTAGAACCGAACATATCGCGCTCCTCGAGACCGACCACCTGGCCAAGACCATGCGTCCAGTGCATGACCGTATCACCTTCATGGAATTTCATGATTAGCTCCTTCTACAGTGGGAAAAGTGAAACCCTCTCCAACGCAAATTTTAAACCATGCATCTCCTAGAACCCGGGAGAGCACCCATCATCTCGTTGCAGAGATCACACAGCCTTCGACCGCGAATCGTGTTGTTTCCACGCACTACCCGGCTATTAATGGATGTACTCGATGGAACATCGTTCTTTTCCCCGATCGATGCCAGTATCAGTGTAACACACTATTTGTTCAAAATGCGGATCAAAATGGAGGAGGGAGGAGCAGGACAGGCACTGCTTCCCTATCGTCCCGAAGGATGGGCAACCATCCATTTAATTGGCGATGACCAATCTGCAGATGCATCGATCTCTCAGATAAAAGCCGATCCTCCGGGGCGGTTCGTCACGTTCAATTCAAATTCGGTGCCCGCTCCAGGAACTCCATGATCTTGGTGGTCTCGTCCGGCGAAAGGATGCATTCCTCGTACGATTTGCGGTCACGGTTGCGAAACAGGAGGCAGAGCTCCTGATCCTGCATTGAAACGGACAGGGAACGGTCCCAGGCTGAATATTCCTGGTATTTGCGCAGCTTGGCCAGCAGGGCGTGGATGCTGGCCCAGGATTGGCCGACATGGAAAATGCCCGCTCCAATATCATAATGGAAGGAAATGCCGCCTCCTTCCAGGTCCATCGACAATTCCCTGTTCTGTTTGGATATGAATTTGTACATGGTTCAGTGCTCCTTGGTTTCATCCATGTTGGCCGGTTACGATGTGGGGTATTTTAGCCTAATTCACTCCAATTCTGCCTTGCAAGTAACTCACAAATCATGTAGACAGCAACGGAAATCTTGGAGCCATGCCAGCCTGATCCCACGGCAGGCCTTCCAGGCTTCCTAATAACAGGCACGCCCAAGTGGGAAGAATAAATCGAGGGACAGATAGTCTTCGGTAATGTGCTGCACGCCGTTCACATAGATGAAATCTCCCACGGACTTTGCGCTCACGCCGAGAAGCGCCAGGCTGCATAAAAGTATGCCCCGGGTCCTTTGCGAATCGTGTTTTGGTTGTCCAACAATTCTTGATGCGCCATGTCCACCTCACTGGAATAGGGGTTCGAGGGGGAAAGAATCTTCTCTTTCCCACCTCAAACCAGATACCACCTGACAGTTGGAGGGGCGTTTATTTTTATGGCGCGCGGCACGGCGTTGGTTTCTTCCAGCAGGGTTTGCCCGGAACAGGTCAACACTTACGACAGCGGCATATAGAGTTCGGTCCGCGAACTCTGAACGACCGTCGAAAACTCCTTTCCCAGCGCCTGGTATTCCGGCAGAGCCATCACCTTCTCGTAGGTGGATTCCATCACGGCCAGGCAGTCCCATTGTCTCTCGATGATGAGGGTATTATCATCCTCCGCCCCTACAACACATTTATAGCGCTTCTTGGCAGGGAAGCCATTTTGAAGCTCAACTTCATTAAACTTTCTGTCCAGCGCTTCAAGTTCACCCCATTTTCCAGGGTAGATCTTCTGGATCGTCCGCTCGATCGTTACCATTTTGACTCCTTTCTTGAATGACTACACCCCATCCAGGCTGCCACCGGCCCGCGTAATTCCATCATACCCCGATGGAGAATCGAGTTCAAGAACGAGAGGAAGAATGATTTTAGACTCCAAGAAATTCCGTCATTTTGAGGAGAGGTACGCTCTTCAAAATGACGGTGCGATTTTTTAGATAGAGGGCAGCAATCAACCTACATCAGTTGAATTTCTTCAACTTCCACTAATGATGTTCTTGAGGATGTCCCCGCCCAAACCGGCCACACCTCTCTGCTCGCCTCCCGATTGGGAGAAGGTGATGCCGCGCTTGATGCGGTCCACCAGGCGGGAGAAGGGCAGGCTCTGCAGGTAGACTTTGCCCGGACCGGTCAGCTTGGCAAAGAACAGGCCTTCGCCGCCGAAGAGGGCGTTCTTAAAGCCGCCCACGAACTTGATGTCATAGTCCACGGTCTTGGGAAAAGCCACCAGGCAGCCGGTGTCGACGCGCAGGGTCTCGCCAGGCGCCAGGTCCTTTTCGATGATGGTCCCCCCGGCATGCACAAAGACCAAGCCGTCGCCGGAGAGTCTCTGCAGGATGAATCCTTCGCCGCCGAAGAGCCCGGCACCCAGGCGCCGGGTAAAGGCCACGTCGATATTGATGCCGCGGGCCGCGCAAAGAAAGGAATCCTTCTGGCACAGGAGCTGACCACCGAACTGCCGCAGATCGAGGGGCATGATCTTGCCCGGGAAGGGTGCGGAAAAGCCGGCCCGGCGCTTGCGCCTGTCACTGTTGAGGAATGTGGTGATAAAGAAGCTCTCCCCCGTAAGGGCGCGCTTGAAACCGGAGAGCAGGTCGCCGCCCATGCCGGTCTGCATCTCAATGCCGTCCTCCATATAAGTCATCGTCCCGACCTCAGCACGCACCCCCTCACCCGGGTCAAGCTCGACCTCCACCAGCTGCAAGTCGTCGCCCAGGATCTGATAATCAAGATTGTCTGCCATTTGAATACTCCTTTAATCCAATAAGATATTCCTTGAAGTATTCTACGAGGCAGGGCAAAGAAAGGTCGCGCCCGATGGACAGGAACGGCCGCCCATGAATCATCAAATTTCAGGGGAATATTTCGAATTCAATGTTTCCTCTGATAAGAAAAGGGCTGGTTTTGCGGGTACGCATCTCTTCTCACGAACAGGAAAGATGACCCTTATTTCCTACCAGCCATGGATTCTAAGGAATAATTCGGACAAAAGAAGTATACTATCTCCAGGTGTACGTAATGACGAACGGCATCACCAGGAGGAATAGCCATGTCTGAGTCAAATATTCCCATATATGTAATACTGTCTACCGAGACTATGATGCAGTCCCAGGTGGATGAGATCAACCAGCTTACCCGCGAGCTGGTTGCTGCGCTTGAGAACGAACCCGAAGCCGTGAAGTCGGTTTCGATGGGCAGCAGGGAGGATCTTCCCCAGGGGACCAAGGTTGCCCTGGAGGCGGTCCTGGCAGAGCAGCTGATCCTGCAACTGACGCCCATCGTCGTGAGTTTTACGCTGGGTACGCTCGGCGGGGCCATTAAATCGCTGTCTCAGAAGATGAAAAAGCCGGTCAATGCCAAGGTGATCGTTGGCAACCGCGAGGTGCGCATCAGCCCGACCACCACGCAGCAGGAATTGAACCGGGCCATTCAGCAGGTAAAAGCCGCAAGTGAGCTGTCACCCAACCGCCGCTTCGCGCTGGTTGTAGGCAACTCCAGCTACCAGGACAGCCGCCTGCCAAATCTCCAGTCGGCCGTGGTGGATGCAGAGCGCTTCGCCAGCATCCTGGCGGACCCGGCCGTCGGAGCCTTCGACCAGGTTGAAACCCTGCTGAATAAGAGCCATGACGTAATCAAGAACAACATCGAAAAGTTCTTCAAGAACAAACAGCGCGAGGACCTGCTTGTCCTCTACTTCTCGGGTCACGGGATCAAGTCGCAGGGCGGGCAGCTATTCCTGGCGGCCCAAGATACCAGCAGTGACCTGCTTCGCTCCACAGGCGTGGATTCGAATTTCATTAAAGAGAACATGGGCGAGAGCGGCTCGCAGCGGCAGGTCCTCATCCTGGACTGCTGCTATGGCGGTGCCATCGTTGAGGGTGCCAAGAGCGACATGGTCGTGGGCCAGTCTGTGAACAGTATCCTTTCGTTCAAGCCCTCCGGCTTCGGGAAGGTGATCATCACCGCCAGCGAGGCCATGCAGTATGCCTTTGACGGTCAACGCGTGGAGGGCCAGACCCAGAATTCATTGTTCACCCGCTATCTGATCGAAGGCTTGAAGACAGGCTCGGCAGACGCGGACAATGACGGCCTGGTGGACATCGATGAGCTCTACCAGTATGCCTATAAGAAGGTGACCCCGCAGCAAACGCCCAATATTTCATCCACCTCGCAAGAAGGGCGCATGTACATTGGGCTGAATCCCAACCCTTCCATTCAAATGGCGAAGTTGGATGAATCACTACAGCGGGCCATGGTGAGCAGCGAACGTGTGACGCGCGTGGGTGCGGTGACCGAACTGGAGCAGATGCTGAAATCCCATGATCCGTCGGTCGTGTTGGCCGCAGAGGTGGCGCTGCAAAAAATGACCACTGATGACAGCAGGATTGTTGCAGATCGTGCACAGCAGGTCCTGGACCAATATCAACGAGTACAAACAGTCAGCATACCGGAAGCTGCCCAGCAGCCAGCCATGCATAAATCATCCCTGCCGGCAGCAAAGATCGCCAGCGCGCCATTGCCGGCGGCTCCCATCCCCCTTACCTCTGCGATCCCGGC
>JBLMZU010000563.1:0-8422 GCA_050258995.1 Bacteroidota bacterium | reverse complement strand
CATCTCGATCTCGAAGGGCGGCAGCGAGCGCGGCGACCTGTATATCTACGATGTGGAAACGCGCCAGCAGCTGAGCGATGTGATCCAGCGGGTGCAGATCCCCACGGGCGGCGGCAGCTTCGCCTGGACGGAACAGAACGACGGCATCTATTACACCCGCTACCCGCGCCCCGGCGAGCGCCCGGACGCCGATCTGGATTTTTATCAGCAGATCTACCTGCACGAGATCGGCCGGCCCGCCTCGGAAGATACTTACATCATCGGAAAGGACTTCCCCAGGATCGCGGAATGCACGATGGAGACAACCGCTGATGGACGTTACCTGCTGTTGCTGGTGAAAAATGGCGACGGCGGGGAGGTCGCCCACTACATTCGCGATCCACAGGGCGACTGGACGCAGGTCACGCGTTTTGAGGACGAAGCCAGGCGGGCCCTGCTCGGCCCGGACGGTCATCTGTATCTGCTCTCCCGTAAGAATGCGCCTCTCGGCAGCATCCTGCGCCTGCCTTTGGATCGTCCCATTCTTGACCAGGCACAGGTGCTGATCCCGGAAGGCAGCCTGACCCTCCAGTCGTTTATGCCAACGTCCAACTATCTTTATGTATGCGATCTGGATGGGGGCCCTTCGCGGCTGCGCCTTTTCGATCACCAGGGAACGGAGAGGGCCACCGTCCCGACGGAACCCATTTCGGGCATCTGGGACATGGTGCGCGAGCAGGGAGACACAATCCTGTTTTTGGTCAGCAGCTTTCTGACTCCCGATCACTGGTGCCGCTACGATCCTGTCACAGGCAAAGTAACGGATACTGCGCTGCGGAATACATCCCCGGCTGATTTCAGCGACTGTGAGGTCGTGCGTGAGTTCGCCACCTCCCGGGACGGCACGCGCGTGCCCTTGAATATCCTGCGTCGCAAAGGGACGCGGCTGGATGGGTCGAACCCGCTGCTGTTATATGGCTATGGCGGCTATGGCATCAATCTGAGTCCCTTCTTCTGGCCGCGCCTGCGCGTCTGGCTGGACCTGGGGGGAGTGGTCGCCATTGCCAACCTGCGCGGCGGCGGAGAGTATGGCGAGGCGTGGCACCAGGCAGGCAACCTGACCAAAAAGCAAAACGTGTTCGACGATTTCATTGCCTGCGGCGAATACCTGGTAAACAACCGCTACACCACGCCGCAGCGCCTGTGTATCGAAGGCGGCAGCAACGGCGGATTGCTGATGGGCGCCGCGCTGACCCAGCGTCCGGATCTCTTCCGGGCCGTAGCTTCGCATGTCGGCATCTATGACATGCTGCGGGTGGAGCGTGACTCCAATGGGGCCTTCAACGTGACCGAGTTCGGCACGGTATCCAACCCGCAGGATTTCGAAGCCCTGTATGACTATTCCCCCTATCACCGCGTTACGGAAGGGACATCCTATCCGGCCGTCCTGTTCACCGCCGGGGAGAACGACGGGCGTGTGCTCGCCTATCACAGCCGCAAGATGGCGGCAAAAATGCAGTCCGCTTCGAGCTCCGGCAGTCCCATCCTGTTGCTGACCCACGCCTCCGGGCATGGCTTCGGCACGCCCCTGGAGGAAATGGTCTCCGAGGAGGCAGACATCTTTACCTTTTTTGCCAGCCAGTTGGAGGATTGACCGGGCCAGCCAAATGAGATCCATGTATGGACGGGTGGGCACCTGCCCACCCGTTTTGATTTCACGCACACTTTTTTAATCGGTTACGTATACAATACGTGTGGCCCGCCTCATTCCATGGCCCCTGGAGATTCTTATGTCTGGATCATTGATCGAAACCCGCAGCCTGGTCAAGCGCTATGGGGACAAGGTTGCCGTCAACAACGTCAGTTTTGAAGTCTACGGAGGGGAGGTGTTCGGCTTTCTGGGCCCGAACGGGGCCGGGAAAACGACCACGATCAAGATGATCGTTGGACTGCTGCAGCCCACCTCGGGCATCGTCAAGGTGGCCGGGTTCGACGTGCAGGCCCAGGCGATCCTGGCCAAGGCAGCCAGCGGCTATGTGCCCGATACGCCCAACCTGTATGCCAAGCTGACCGGCCGCGAGATGCTCCAATTTGTAGGCGACCTCTACAATCTCGACCGGGTCCAGGCCGCCCGCCGTGCCGACGAGCTGCTCCACATGTTCGACCTTTCGTCCGCGGCCGATGACACTTTCGACTCCTACAGTCACGGCATGCAGCAAAAGACCGCCCTGGCCGCGGCCCTGATGCACGACCCCAAGGTATTGATCCTGGACGAGCCCACGGTCGGTCTCGACCCGAAGTCCGCCCGCCTGATCAAGGATATCCTGCGCCGGATGGCGGACCGCGGTGCAGCCGTCATGCTCTCCACCCACATCCTCGAAATTGCCGAGCGCATGTGCGACCGGATCGGCATCATCAACAAGGGCGGGCTGGTCGCCGTCGGCACCATGGACGAGCTCCGCAAGCTGGGCCAGACCGCCGACTCGAGCCTGGAGGATATCTTCCTGAGTCTGACCGGGGGAGCCGAGGAAGCGGAAATGGCGGAGATCCTAAAATGAACGCCGGTTCCGATTCGGTCATGGTGTCCGTCCCGGATGCCCGGGTGCTTCCTGCTGTTCGAAAACTGCTGGTCCTCCGGTTGCGCATCATGTTCAATAGTTTTCGACGCGCCAAAGTGGGCAGCAAGATCGGCATCCTCATTCTCTATACCTTTCTGCTTGGCTTTGGCGTTCTTATTTTCTGGCTGAGCAGGCTGCTGCTGAATTTCGTGCGCTCTCCTGAAATGGCGCGCGTTACCGGCCTGGACTTTACCTCGGTGCTGGCCTCCATCCCGGCCTTGATCCTGAGCGTCCTGTTTGTCGGTACCCTGTTTACCAGCTTTGGCGTGCTGCTGCAGGCAATGTACCTGGCCGGCGACATGGACTTTTTGATCGCCACGCCGGTTCCCATCCGGGCGGTCTTTGTTGCCAAGCTGCTGCAGGCGGTCATTCCCAACTTTGCCATCATGGCCCTGCTGGGTCTGCCCATCCTCTTCGGGCTGGGCGCTGCCAGCGGGTATGGCGCGCTCTATTATCCTCTTGTGATGCTGGTTATGATCGCACTGGCCCTGGCCGCCGCAGGGCTTGCCTCTCTGCTGGTGATGCTGGTGGTGCGGGTGATGTCGCCGCGCCGGGCGGCCGAGATCCTGGCATTCTTTGGTGCCCTGTTCGGCTTTGCCTGCTCGCAGCTGGGGAACTTTGCCAACATTTTTGGAAAGAACATCCATGTCTCGAGCACGCGCCTGACGGGTATTTTGCTGCTGGCTGAGACCCGCTGGCTGCCTTTGAACTGGGCCGGACAGGGTCTGGTGGAGCTGGGACAAAATCACTGGGTTTCCGGCATCCTGCTTTTGGGCGCCACGCTGGGTGTGGCCGCGGGCGTCTTTGTATTTGCCCTGCTCACGGCGGAACAGTTGTATTACTCAGGCTGGGCCGGCATGCAGGTCGTTGCCCGCAAAAAGACGAATCGTCCCGCCCGCAGGTCCAACGGCGGCAGGGCAAACGTACTTGGACTTGGCATTGCCCGCCTCTTTTCCAGGCCTGTGCTGGGCATCGTCCAGAAGGATTACCTTACGCTGCGGCGTGACCTGCGCAATGTCGCCGGGCTGATCACGCCTGTCATCCTGGGCATCGTGTACACGTTTTCGCTGCTGCGCAGCGGTGGAGAACCGCCGGCCGGGCGAGGGGAAGCGCCTACCTGGTTCATGGATTCATTTCAAATGCTTCTGGCTTACGGCAATGTCCTCATGTCGCTGTTTGTCGGCTGGATGGTGCTCTCGCGCCTGGCGGGGATGGGCTTTTCACAGGAAGGCAGGAATTACTGGGTGTTGAGGGCCTCGCCGGTCCGCCCCGGGCAGCTGCTGACGGCAAAGTTCCTGGTGGCCTATCTTCCGGCTGTGGCCATGGGACTGGTGTTTCTGCTTGTGATCTCCTTTGTGCAGGGGTTCTCTGCTGGCCAGTTCCTTTACAGCCTGGTCATCATGCTGATGTGCCAGGCCGGGACGGCAGGGATCCTGCTGGCCTTCGGCGCGGTGGGAGCCAACTTTACCTGGGATGACCCGCGCAAGATGAATGCCGGCAGCATGGGCTGCCTGGGGCAGGTCGCGACCATGCTTTATCTTCCGGTTGCTTTTGGAGCCTTCGTCCTCCCCCTGGCCGTGGCCGGCTTTTTGGGCTTGTCGATATTGTACGGCTATCTTGCCGGCTTATTGCTCGGCCTGGCGGTGACGGTCACCGGCGCGTTGGTCCCCTTGTGGCTGGTCCGGAGCAGGGTCGAGCAGCTCGGCCAGCAAGCCTGACCCCGCTCACATCCTCTGATATTCAGGCACATCCACACCCGGCAGGATCGCCAGCACGCTCTCCTCGAGCACATGCTGGTCCACGACGATCTCGCGGTAGCGCGTCTCGGGCGCCATGGCCAGATAGGACTCCATGACCTTCTCCACGGGGACGGCCAGGATGGTATTGAAGCGTCCCTTGCCGTAGTTCTCAAAATCCTGCAGGGCGAGCGCCCCCACCTCCGGGTCGGAATATAACTGGCTGATGGTCAGGATGATCCTGGACAACATCGGGTCCACGATCTGGATTTCATACACCCGGTAGAGATGGACGGTAAGCTGCCCGCGGGCATAAACGTTCCCCGACCTGACGGGATTGTTCTCGATGACAAATCCCTGCGGCTGGACGGTGTACTGGCTGGCGCTGATCTTCACCTTCATGGTGTCGAAGAACTCCTCGGTCAGCTCGCGATCGGGCTCGATCTCCAGGTCGATATCCTCTTCATCCTGCAGGTGCTGCAAACAATAATCCTTGATCAGTTCCCATTTGGAGGGCGGGATCAGGATCCGGAAGTCCTGTTCGTGTTTCGAGCGCTCACTGTCGAACTGGATCTTCCCGATGATCTTCTGCAAAGGGGTTGGATTCAAAATATGGATGCCGCCCCCAAAAGGCTGTGCCCGGACGTTGACTCTGCCATCCTCCATCACGGTCGCCTGGCGTTCGAGGGCCAGCATCCGCGTGCCGTCATCGGGATTCTGGAACAGGACCCGGTTATATGTTGCCACACTTACCCGTAACTGCTTGATTTCCGTGAGATCGTTCATGGTTGCTCCGATGCGAATACGAGCGCCTGCTCGAGCGTCATCGCCTTTCCTTTTGTCTGTGCTGCTGCCAGGTCTGTCTCCTCCAGGGCGGAGCGGAGGACATCCTGGCTGGCCTCCACCTCGACTCGGTCCGCCGGCCACCATTCGCCGCCGGTGACCTTTAACACGGTCTCGGCCGCGCTCAGCATGGTGGCGCCCCATTGGGCATCTCCCTGGCGGGCGCGCAACCCTGCCAGGCCGGCCATGCATTCGGCCATGCCGCGCCGGTTGCCCAGCCGGCGGAACATGACCAGGCTATTGCGGAACTGGGATTCGGCCCGGGTGTAGTCCCCCTCATGCTGGGCGATGTATCCCAGGCTGTGGACGAAGCGGGCCAGGTCGCCCTGGTCGCCTGTCTCGCTGAGCATGGCCTCGCACTCCTCATAATATTTGCGTGCCACCTCGTAGCGCCCCTGGACGCGCGCCACCTCGCCGAGGTTATTGAGCGCAAAGCTGATCATCCAGCTTTCGCCAATGGACCGGGCAATGGCCAGCGCCTGCTGGTGCAGGGTACGCGCCTGTTCGGGATTCCCCAGCCCCAGCTCGACGTTGCCGAGATGAACCGTCGTTAAGGCGATGAAGGGATCCAGGTGGATCTCCTGGAACAGGGTTCGGGCATACTCGAGCATCGGCTTGGCCTCACTGTCCTTTCCCATGTTAATGTAGGCGATCGCATTCGCCATCTGCAGGACCGCGGTCATGAAATCGTCTTCGATGAGGTACTCGATCTGCAGGCTTTCCTGCAGCCGGGAGAGGGCCATCTCCTGCTCCCCATGCCACAGCGAGAGCATGCCGCTGGTCGCCAGTGCGATCATACGATACTCCGTGGGGGCCTGTAAAGCCGGAGACGCCAGGAAGCGGTCCGCCCAGATCCTGCCCTCGATCGCGAGGCCGCGCCGGTACCAGAACCAGAACAGGGCGAAGATGAGATTCACGCCCATTTCGATGCCCCCGGGTGTGGCCAGGCACCAGTTCAGCGTCGCGCGGATGTTATCGTTCTCCTGCTCGAACCAGTTCAGCCAGTACAGGGCCCGAGCCATGTAAAGCTCAAGCCTGACTTTAAGGATGACATTCCCAAAGTAGGAGGCATGTTTTGCCTTCAAGGCCTCCATCTCTCCACTGCTGGCCAGGCGCTCGAGAGCATAGGTACGGATCGTCTCGAGCATCGCGAAGCGCGGCTCCCCGTTGGCCGTCTCTTCCTGGCGCACCAGGCTGTTGTCTACAAGTGCCTCCACCCCCTCCAGCATATCGAGGCTGTCGCCCGCGCTGCAGACCGCTTCGGCAGCCTCCAGGGTGAACCCGCCCACAAATACACTGAGACGGGCGAACAGCGTTTTCTCCCCTTCGTTCAGCAGGCTGTAGCTCCATTCGAGTGTGTTCCGCAGAGTCTGCTGGCGGGAGGGAAGATCCCGCGCGCCGCCCGTGAGCAGCTTAAGGCGGTCGTCGAGCCGGCTGAGGATCGCCTGCGGGGTCAGGAGCTTGAGACGGGCCGCCGCCAGCTCGATCGCCAGGGGCAGTCCATCCAGGCGGCGGCAGACCTCGACGACCGCGGAGACGTTTTCCCCGGTCAATACAAAGCCGGGCTGGGCGGCACGGGCTCTTTCCACGAACAGATGAACCGATTCGTTGCCTGCAAGCTCTTCAACCGTCAGCAGCTCGATATTCTGAGGCAGCTCGAGGGGCGGGACGGGGAACTCACGCTCGCCCCGCAGCTTGAGCGGGATGCGGCTGCTGGTGAGGATCTTCACCTGCGGCGCGGCGGCCAGGAGCTCCGCGACGATCGCGGCAGCGGAAACAAGCTGCTCGAAATTATCCAGGACCAGCAGCATGCGCTTGTCCCGTAAATAATCCTTGGTGTTTTCCAGCAGGGCACGGCCGCCCTCCTTCACTTCGAGCTGTTGTGCGATGCGCGAGATCAGCTGGCTCCCGTCCACGTCATCTGCCAGCGGCACGAAGAATACGCCCTGCGGGAACTGCTCCAGTGCCTGCTGTGCGACCTGCAGGCTCAGCCGCGTCTTGCCTGTGCCGCCCGGTCCCAGCAGGGTGACCAGGCGGACATCCGGTTTAAGAAGGAGCTCCTGGAGAGCGGCGACCTGGGCTGAACGCCCGATGAAGGCAGTGGGCTGGACCGGGAGGTTGTGATGGGGTTTCCCTGCCAGCGGCCGGCCGGAAGAGCTGGTCCCGGATTGAC
The DNA here is from genome assembly GCA_050258995.1 of Bacteroidota bacterium. Lineage (GTDB taxonomy): Bacteria > Chloroflexota > Anaerolineae > Anaerolineales > Villigracilaceae > Defluviilinea. Next base: position 1,073 of record JBLMZU010000563.1, on the reverse strand, counting down.
CTTTGCTGTAGAGGTGCTCCACGTCTGTCGGAAGCGGCAGGCCGAAGGATGCAAAATAGCGCCTGAGGTTGGCAGCGGCATAGATCAGCCCGGCAAGTCGCAGTTCCGCGGCCTGGCCAGCCTTGTGACAGTAGCTCAAGCCTGCAGCCACACCCGCCAGCCAGTACTGGCCCCATAGGTCGTCCTGCAGGCTCGGATGGGCGACGCCGAGCCAGCGCTCGAAGGATCCCCGGGCTGAGGCGATAACGGAACCTGGCCCGGCCATCTCCACCGGCGCCCGGCTCGGATCGGGTGCGGCGCTTTCGGCCAGGTGCAAGATCAGGTCCACAGTCTTCGAAAGGGAGACCTGCGACATGACCAGCACCAGGTACGACATCTCCAGATAGCGGAGGTCGTAAAGCAGCGGCATGCCCTCTTTGAAGAGGGCGAAGTCTATCAGGTAATAACCGGTCAGCTGTTTCTCATCGGAAGAGAACCTGACGAGGATGTTATTGGTGTTCAGATCGCCGTGCTGTAGGCCCTGCAGGATATCGATGGGCCGCGCATTCCCCCAGGCGTCCTGATGGCGTGCATACCATAAAGGGTTGGGATAAATATTGCCCTGGATCAGGAAACCGGGACGATCCGGCTCCACCCGGCAGGCCTGGCTGAGGAAGCTCTCGGCGGGGGCGCCTGCATCCAGGCGGAATCCCAGCCACTTGTGGAGGGCCTCCTGGGGATGGAGGGCCGAAAACGTGGCATCCGCATTCCATTCTGCCAGCAGGTATTGGGTGGTGGCGGCAAAGATGGTTTCGAGCTGGTATTGCTGGTCGTAATTCGAAAGCGGGCGAAAGGACTGCAGCGACTGTCCGGCGATGCTGTAGAAGATGGCGATCGCCCCGTCTGCCTCGACCCGTTCGAAGGTCAGGTCGGCAAAGTGATCCCGGGCAAAGGGAGCCGGGGATTTGCCCTGGGCCGCGGCATGGCGGGAAAGCTCGTCGGAGCGGGCGGCCTTGCTCTTGCGGTCAAGCTTGAGGATGAGATGCTCGACCCCCTGGCTTGGCAGGTGCGTCACGCTGACCAGGAACACCATC
>JBLMZU010000562.1:0-7323 GCA_050258995.1 Bacteroidota bacterium | reverse complement strand
CGCCTGGCATGGATTTGGCCAGAGGTGAGATGTCACGTGGATAGTTATACAAGAAGGTGGGCTGGATCAGCGTCGGCTCGAGGAACTCGCCGAGCAGGAAGTCGATCAACTTGCCGCGGGTCGCGTTGGGATTGGCCAGCTTGTTCGGGTGCTTTTCCTTGATCGCATTGAATAATTCCTCAGCAGATCGGTGTGCTGCAATGTCAATGCCGCTGGCATCCAGGATTCCCTGGCGCATTTCCAGCCTCTTCCAGGGAGGCGTCAGATCGATCTCCTGTCCCTTATAGGTAATTTTCTGGGTACCCAGCACTTTTTGTGCCGTGTATGAGACCATCTGTTCGGTCAATTCCATCACCTGCAAATAATCGGCATAGGCCCAGTAAAACTCGAGCTGGGTGAACTCGGGATTGTGCTTGAACGAGACACCCTCATTACGGAAGTCGCGCCCGATCTCGTACACTCTTTCCAGGTTACCCACCAGCAGTCTTTTCAGATAAAGCTCGAAGGAGATGCGCAGGTACATATCCTGTTCGAGCTCGTTGTGATGGGTCATAAACGGACGGGCGGCCGCGCCACCATAGATCGGCTGCAGGATCGGCGTCTCCACCTCCAGAAAACCGTGGTCGTCCAAAAACTCGCGCAGGGACCTGACAATCGCAGCCCGCTTGCGGAAGGTTTCACGCACCTCGGCGTTGACCGCCAGGTCGGCATAGCGCTGGCGGGCGCGCAGTTCGGGATCCTCCAGCGCGGCGTGGCGGATCACCGTGCCATCTTCCTGCGTCTCATCCTTGGCTGCGGGCAGCGGACTGACGGATTTGGCCAGCAGCCTGAACTCGTGGACGTGCAGCGTGATCTCGCCCGTCTTGGTGCGGAACATGACCCCGCTTGCCTGGATGAAATCGCCGATGTCGAACATCTTGTTGAAGAAATCCAGGTTTTCCTTGCCGACTTCGTTCATGCGGAAGAAGAGCTGGATCTTCCCATCGCCATCCTCGATATGGGCAAATGAGATCTTGCCCATCGCCCGCGTGGCCCGGATTCGCCCCGCCAGGGTGGCTTTGACCTCCCGGCCTTCCTTTTCTGCGGCTTCGAACCCGGCAATAGCCTGGGCACTGGTATGTGTCCGCTGGGCACGCGTGGGATAGGGCTCGACGCCCTCGGCGCGTAATTCCTCCAGCTTCTGTAAACGTATCTTTTCGAGTGAGTTGTATTCTGTCATGTCCATGCTCCCCCTTCTCCCGGTGGAATATACAGCTTGGAGGAGAAGGGATGGGGGTAAGAGATCTCCCTCACCCAGGGGAGAGGGAGTTACAAAGAAAAACCCCGCGCTCCTGTACAGGCGCGCGGGGTAAATTTACGCTCCTGCGTCTAGGAAATCTTCAGGATTTTAACATTATATGTACCGCCCGGGGTTTCCACTTTGACGGTGTCGTTGACCTTGTGATTCAGGATCGCCTTTCCGATCGGCGATTCGTTGGAGATCTTCCCTTCCCGAGGATTGGCTTCCGCCACGCCGACGATGATAAACGTCTCCGGTTCGTAGTTACCTTCCTTGATCGTGACTTTTGAACCGACCTGGATGGTATCGCTCCTCTTTTTGCCGTTTTCTTCGATGATCTTCGCTGTGGCAAGCAGAACCTCGACCTCCTGAATGCGGCCTTCCACGAAAGCCTGTTCATTTTTGGCAGCTTCGTATTCAGCATTCTCGATCAGCTCCCCGCCTTCCATTGCCTCATGCAGGCGGTTCGCAACTTCCTGACGCTTGGCCGTGCGCAGATAGTCCAATTCGTCTTGAAGCTTCTGATATCCCTCTTTGGTCAAAAAGTTGTTAGGCATTTTACTTTTACTTTCCTGATATAAGAATTTTGCATCTCATAACGAGATGCAAATTAAATAGCCCGATGCAATTGTCCGTAAAAACGGGCTTAATATATCACGGATTCAGACACAGTACAAGGGACGTTCATCCGCTTAACGGAACTGCAAGATTGGGATTCCTCCCTGTTCCGCCCGGTAGAACCGCAGAGCATCCCCGGCTTTTTCGGGGGTATACATGAATTCCCCAAAAAGAGGGAGCTGGGATTTGTACTCTAAAACTGCTGCATGCCAGGCTTCCAGGCCCGATTCCGTGACCGGGTGGACGGTTTGTCTCATCCCGGCCGATTTTTGGTCCAAATCCTGGGGATTCGAGAAAAAATAGGGGATGTCGACATCATACAGCAGATGCAGGCCTGTTTTCTCGGCTCCCTGGCGGACCAGGACGTGATCTACGTGTGAGCCAATCGCCAGCTGGCAGACCAGAACATCATCCGGCTGGACACGGGAGGTGATGGCCTCGGCAATCCGTGCCGGGAGGTCCGCATCCTGCTCGTGAGGCGGGACCGAGATATCATCATATAGCCACTCCCCGTTTGCGCCGCGGCGGTAGATGCAGTCCAGGAAGTCCAGATGAACGGCATGGGTGCCGAGAATGGCCGCCGCCCGACGATCCTCTTCCCGGCGCGCCCGTACCGCCTCCTCAGCGGACGGGAATCCCCACATATAATGCTGCAGCTGGGCGAACTGGGAAAACTCTCCTGCCGGCGGGAATCCGCTCATAAATGTCCAGATTTCAACGGGGATGCCAGACCGGCCCTGGTCGTAGATCAAGCCGCCGGCGGAGAGCGCGGCGTCATCGAGGTGGGGGGAAAGATAGATCCATCGCATCGGATGATTTAACCATAGTTACGGCAAAGCTGCATGGATTTTAAGATGATTGCATAATTCTTTTTTAGGCGAATGTCAGGTAAACTAGCCCTGGAGGCACAGAATGCAGGAGCGACGTAAACAGCCACGCAAGGACTTGATGTCCTATTCCCAGGTATTTGAGCTCTATCACGGAAAGCTGATCGGCTATCTGGGGGATATCAACCTGCTGGGAGCCATGGTGATCGGGGATGAGCCGTATGATGTGGGCACGCAGATGAATATCTCCATCCAGCTCCCCGAGTTACCGAATACTACCGCCACGCGTATGGCTGTACCCGTGCGTGTGGCCCACTGCCAGAAGGATTTGAGCCCGGAATACTATAACATCGGCTTTGAGTTCACCCTGGTCACAGACCAGCAAAAGAAGATCATCGAGTCAATCGTTGAAAATTATGAATTCAGGAGACAGATCCCCCACTACCCTCCCCGACCGGTTTGACGGCAGCGCTAATATACGGATGGGACCTGCTCACAGGTCCCTTTTCATTCCCCGATTCTTCTTCTTTATCCGGAGAATGTAGGGTAAATGAAGGCAAATTGTAAGTTTCTAATAATGTATTGTCCAGTCAGGACAGAGTATACTATCGCAGGCTCGATTCTTTCGCGAAAAGCCTCATCGATCACCCAATGCTCAGCCACCACGCGGTACGACCCGGGGGCTTGACAAGCGGAGAACAACTGTGAAGAAATATCGCACCATCATTGCTACAATCATCGCTCTCTTTTTTTATACCTTAACGGATATCCTGATCTGGCAAAGAATCTTCGAAACCCACAATATGGTCGAATATGCGGACATCTATCACACCGGCTGGTTCGTGACACTGGCGGGATATGCGGTCATGGGAACGATCCTCCTGTGGGGCTCCTGGAAGGATTGTTTGTATTTTGTCACTTCCCTTTTCGTCGCCGCCTTCAGCGGTCTGGAAGATATCCTTTACTACGTACTGGACGGGAAACCCATGCCTGCGGCACTTCCCTGGCTGGATGGCAACCCATTGATCTATGTGGCCACCCGGGATGGTGTGATTTTTTCCATGGTATTCTGGCTCTCGGTATTGATCATTCTCTACTTTTTCCTTTACTGGTGGCGGCCCAGGAATACACAGATCACCAGCAAATAACAGAGGCAGATCTCGCACGCGGATAATAATGCTGTGCCGGATATTTTATTTATGGGGAAAATGTTCAATGATTGGGCGCTTTGGGTGGTTATGAGCAAATTCTAATGCTCCCTTAGATATCAATTTCCCTGAAATAGTATTACAAACCGCTTCCTTTCGTTGTTAGTCATATAACCATTACACGCCGTGGTTATTGACTCACCGGGACTCCATACAGAATAGTCTTTAGCTATGCGAAAGGAACAGTATCATGCACCTTTTTCCCCAATTATTGGGAGCTTTATATCTCCTGATTGTTTTCATCCTGTCCATCTATGGTCTGCATAATTTGATCCATGCCATCCTCTATTTGAATTCAAAGGGCAGTCCACAGAAAAAAAGAAGCGTCCCCAAAATTAAAGAGTATCCAAGGGTTACCATTCAACTTCCCATATTCAATGAAAAATACACCATCGAGCGGCTGCTCGCCTCGGTCACACGGCTCGACTATCCCGCGGACAAGCTTCAGATCCAGGTTTTGGACGACTCCACCGACGATACGGCCATTCTTACCAAAAATCTGGTTGACGATTACAAATCCCAGGGAATTAACATCGAGTGGATCCACCGCACGGACCGTACAGGTTACAAGGCCGGCGCGCTGGCGTTCGGATTCGAATCAGCCTCCGGTGAATTGATCGCCATATTCGATGCCGATTTCGTCCCGGGGGAGGATTGGTTGCAAAAAACCGTCCCACACTTCAAAAACGAACAGCTTGGCTGCCTTCAAACCCGCTGGGGTCATACGAACCGGAAATATAACTCGCTTACCCGGGTGGAGGCGATGGCCATCGACGGGCATTTTATTGTCGAACAAACGGTTCGTTCCAGGAACGATTTCCTGCTAAATTTCAACGGGACTGCCGGTCTCTGGCGCAGAGCCTGCATCGAGGACGCCGGCGGCTGGCAGTGGGATACCCTGACGGAGGATCTGGACCTGAGCTATCGCGCCCAGATGCGCGGCTGGAAAATCGACTACCTGCCTGACGTCGTTGTCCCGGCAGAGCTGCCTGCCCACGTGGAAGCTTATAAGAACCAGCAATTCCGCTGGGCGAAGGGAAGTTTCCAGGTGGTCCGGAAAATCCTGCCGAGATTAATGGATTCCACACTCCCCTGGCATATTCGTTTACTGGCGCTCCTTCATATTACCGGGTATGGAGTTCATCCGCTCATGCTGGCGATTCTGATCCTTACTTTGCCAGTTGGCCTGTACGCGCCGCATGCGTTCCGGCTCTTTCCGCTGTCGATTGTTGCCGGGTTCGGTCCTCCGCTGGTCTACCTGTCCGCAAAAGCGTCTCACAGCCCCTCCCTGTCAGAGCGTCTTCGGCTGCTGCCGCTCCTAACCATTACCGGCTTTGGATTGTGCCTGAACACCACCGTGGCAGTGGTCGAAGGATTGTTGGGCAAAGGCGGCGTATTCATCCGCACGCCCAAGCTGAACCTCCTGGATAGCAAACGAAACAAACCGGTGGATAAGGGCTACATTGCCCCGGTCAGTCCGCTTGTCTGGCTCGAGATCATCCTGGGACTGTACGCGCTGCTCACCGGTGTGGTACTTGCACCCTTGATCGGCTGGGGGATCATCCCCTGGATGGTTATTTATATGCTTGGATTCTTTTATGTGGCCGGGCTGAGCCTGATTCAGAACAGGGAGACCTCCCGCAAGCGGCTCTCCAACCTCGCCCCGGAAAAATCTGTTTAGTTTGAATTAAAAAAATATGGCGGTCGAATGACCGCCATATTTTTATTTCTCCCAGGAAGTTTTCCCTGGCGCAGCTTTTTTGACTGCAGGTTTCTTTTTTGCTGGTGTTTTCACAGTCTCTGGCTTTGGCTTTTTCGTGATTTTCACAACCGGCTTGGATAAGGTAGTCTTCTTCTCGGTCGAAGATTTCCTGGCGGCCGGTTTCTTTTTTACATCTTCCTTGACTGCCTTTTTAACGGAGGTCTTCTTTGCCGTACCGGATTTCTTCACCGTCACTTTCCGGCGCGGCTTTTTGACCTCTGCTTCATCAACGACTTCCTCCGGTTCCGGCTGGACACCAAACATCTCGTCCCATTTCGCCTGGACAGACTCCACGCCAGAGCCATTCAGCGCCTCGCAAACCGCCTGCCACTTTTCATCGTCCACGAAGCGCCAGTCCATGAAAACGTGGTGCTGGTAGGCATGCAGTTGGAGATACATGCCCTTTTGCCAGAGCTCTTCACAGGAGCGGATATATTGGAGGTGGGTGACGTAGTCAGTGAAAATAACATAACCTTCGAACGGCAACCCCAGCCCTTCGGCCAGGGACTTCTGCCGTAGGTCGCCGGTGCCTTTATCGAGGTAGGCTGCCGAAGTCTTGATCCAGCCGGCGGTATCGGCGAAACGGTTATGGTAGATCACCAGGCCGCGCTCATCCTGGTGAATGTTGGAGTAGGCAAAGACATTTTCCTCCACCGGGCCGTCAGGCGTGAACAGATCATAGAGGAAGAAATTCTCGACGTCCGCGAACAGGGAACGGCGGTGCAGGACCGGGAAAATCTTCCAGGCATGACCGGCGATCAGCCCTTCGTCAGGGATCTCATCCCATTTGGGCTTGCGGAATTCCATGCCGTATTTTTCGTGCAGGCCCTCGACCTGTCCGTGACCGAACATAGGCAGGCCGGGCAGGGTCGCCAGGACCGTAGCCACGCCGAAATATTTATCGCCGTTGCCAAATTGCTCGATGGCCGTCTTCTCATCGGGATTGTTCATGAAGTTGACATAGCGCTTGAGGATCTGCGGATCGTACTCAAGCGTGTTCTTGATCGCCGAGCGATACTTGGCATTGTCCTCGTCGCGCAGCATATGCATGAAGGCGGAGTTATAAACCCGATGCATGCCCAGCGTGCGGACAAAGTAACCTTCCAGCAGCCAGAAGGCTTCGGCCAGGAGCAAGGTGTCCGGGACCTCTGCCGCGACCCGGTCCACAACTTCGCGCCAGAACTCGGTGGGGATGGCCGCGTCAAACTCGGCCCGGGTCAGGCCATACTCCGAGCGGGAGGGGATCGCGCCACCTGAACCCGGCTCGGGGAACCACAGGCGCTGGATGTGCTTCTTGGCCAAGGTCATGGCCGCGTCGAAGCGAATGACCGGAAAGTTGCGCGCCACGTGCAGGATGGTCTGAATGACTGCTTCCCGCACCTCAGCTTTCAGGTAATCGAGCTGGGCCGTGTCGTTCCATGGGAAGGAGGTGCCATCGTTGCCGTGATAGATATAGCGCACATCCCCGCTCTGGTGGTCGCGGCGCTGGAAGACGACCGCCGCGTCCGTCCTGCTGTAGTAATGGTCTTCCAGATAGATCCCCACGCGCGGGTCGTCGGAAAGATCTTCTGAAGTGAATGAGTAGGAAGGATAGGGGGAATATGGCAGGGACAGGAACCAGTCGGGATG
>JBLMZU010000561.1:0-6682 GCA_050258995.1 Bacteroidota bacterium | reverse complement strand
GGAAAAAATTGGGCGGCAGATCGAGTGCCAGAAGGCCCTTTTGCTTCATGCTCCTGCATTCCGCTTCGATCCAGTCGATCATCGCATTGGCCCGAGCCCGGGTGGCAATGCCCGACAGGATGGCAAGGCTGTTCCCCAGCAGGTCAAACCGTTCGCTGCTGTACAGTTTATAGGACCAGAGCGCATAGTAGGGCTTGTCCGGAACGACCAGACCCTCATGAACATGGCGGTGGATCACATCTCCCGTGATGGTAAAGTGCTTCATGGCATCCTGTAATCGATCTGCCTGGGCGTGCTGGCCAAAGAGCCTCAGATAGCTGTAAACGAGCGTATTGACATACAGCCCATACCCCATCACCCACTGTTCATCCCGCCAGTCGCTGGTGGGCTGCTGCGCCACCAGATACCTGTCGATTGGGCTTTGATGGGCCATCCAGCCCAGGGCTTTTTGGGCACTCGCTTCAAGAAATTCGGATTCTTCAGAAACTTTCCTAAAAATACCCAGCGCCAGTAAAAACAAAGGCGTGGTATCGCTTGCCCCCACATCATCTGGATCATGAACCAGGGAGGGGATATGTCCGTGCTCAGTTTGATTTTTTGCCAGAGTCTCCAGGGACCTGCGTATACTACTCAGGAGCAGCGGATGATCGCTGACGGCAATGCCCAGCAGCGAGATCATCAGGTCCCGGGTGTAAGGCTCGGGGTATCCCCAGCCCGCAGTCCGCGGCAGGCCGTCATAAGGTCCCTCCCTATTGTGGAGAAGCACTTCGAGGGCTCCCTGGCTGGCTTCTTCTATTTCCCGGCGCACGGCATTTTCCATTGCTGGACCTTGAAATTATGCAATTCCCAGCTTGTCCCCGACAATCTGGACAAACCGCCTGGCGACAACACGGTAATCCAAGTTTTGGACAACGTGCTCTCTGAGGGCATGCCCCATGGTCTCGCGCAGACCCGGGTCGGTCATCAGTGAGAAGAGATAATTGGAAAGATCGTCAACGCTTGCTCGATACTCTGCAATGCGAGCAGGGTTGAATACGATTTTATGGGCTCCTCCAAGATCATCCTCCACAATTGTTTCATGCAGGACCACTTCCTGGGCAACATCCGCCAGAAAGGCCGTCTGGCAGTGGATCAATGTATCGAGCATCCCCATGGCCCGGATGCCGATCACCGGTCTGGCGCAGGCACCCGCCTCGATCTGCGACATGCCAAATCCCTCCAGCCTGGATGGGGCAGCATAAATGTCACAGGCTCCCAGCAGGTAGGGCATGAAATTGCGGGATGTGATGCTGGTGACGAACCGGACGTTCTTTTCAATGCCGAGCTGTTGGGCGAGTTGCAGATCGATCGGGTTTTGAAGAGCAGTGCGCTGCTGCGGCCAGACCTTGCAGACATATTTCCAGGCCGGCACCTTGTTCTGGATGCGCGCCAGGGCATGCATGATCTCCTGTGCTCCTTTGGAGGTGGCATCCCCTCCCACGGTCAGGATCATCAACTCGTCCCTCTCGATCCCTAATTCATCCCGCACGGCCTGAACCTTTGGATGATCCTCTTCAAGAGGAAAAAACTGGTCCGTATCACAACCGACCGGCAGCACTTCAATATTGTCCCCTTTGATGCCATCCCGGATATAGACATCCTTTACCCAGCGGGAGGTGACCAGGATCAGGGGCAGCGAATTGAGCACGTCCTGGTATTTGGCAATATAACCATCCGCCACAAGCCAGGGAACCGGCTGGACGCCGTGCTCTTGAGGGTGAAGAATCAAATGGGGCGTGTATCCCCAGTAGCCCACGCCCACCACAAGGTCCGGTTTGAACCAGCGGTAATACCATTCCTTTTCAAACGCGGATTCGAAATGGACGGCCCGCGCCTCGACACCCATCTCAAGAAGACCACGATACAGGAGATCCCCCTGCGTGGATAAGCCGGCCGGAGGAGGAGGATAATCATACAGAAGCAGAATTTTCATACGGACTGAAACTTTCTCTCCATTAACCATTGTTGAGCATCTGACGGATCGATAAATTGCCAAAACGCCTCCGCACGCGGCGTTGTCTCGGCCTCAAACCCATTCTCCGGGAAACCGTAGGTCTTTGTGATCAGGTCATACTTCTGCTTCCATATCCTGTCTGGCAATGCCTGGTAGAGGGGGGCTGTCCTGATCGGCTGGGGACGATAACTTTTTTTTCCGTCCTCATAGGCGAACATCCATAGTTCGTGGGTTTGGACCTTTCCCTCCTGCCAAAGCGACATGACCGCTTTGCCGGTTTCCTCGTGCCTGCGATGGCGCGTGTATTCCCCCGCAGGGCTGTGCGTGATCAACAAATCAAATTCTCTGTCCGGCAGGGACTGCTGTATTGCATCCATGATCTGATTTTTTTCGAGGGGAATCTGTTCAGGCCCATCGTCAAGGTCACCCATCCTGCCTTCGGCACCCAGGGTTTTCAGGGCGTTAAAAAATCTGGGCGCCCGGTCCGGATCGCTTCCCCGACACAGAGATAGAACAAACCAGCGCCAGGCTGGCTTACTCAGAATGGTGCCACCCGCCCATAAAGTTTCATCATCCGGATGAGCGACGATCACCGCAACCCATGGCGTCTTCTTCGTGATCATCATATAAGGATTTGTAATGTGCTTACCTTGGAGGATAATTAATGCAGACTGGTATTCGGATTAGTGAAAGGAAACACTTTTCCCTCACGGAAAAAGTTGAGCCACAACTCGGAAAAAAACCAAAAATATCTCTTTTTTTGCATGCTATAATTTTTTATGCGAGCTGGCCATAAATTCAAGGCATCAACTCATACATCAAGCCACGAGATCCCCATGCCTACAGATATACTTGAGGAAGCCCGGCTATTTCTATTTCACTTCCTGCAGGGGAACCACAACAGCAATGACAGCAGGCATTCCTGGAGAAGAAGTTGGGAATTTGCCGTGCTCCATTCCCTGCGGGTGGAGTCGGCTGTCATGAAAATCCTGGCTCGTGAGGAACAGGTTCCTTCCGAGCAGGAGATCATCCTCATACGCCTGGCGGCCATCCTGCACGACCTTGGCAGACTGGAGAAAAAAGAGGGTCACGCCGAACGGGGGGCCAAAATAGCCGAAAAATGGCTCCGGGAGGAGGCCATACACCGCCTCGATGAGAGCGACGTCGGGAGAGTCCTGGAAATGATCGCCTCTCATTCCAGCAAGTCCCTCCACGAGCAGGATCCTGGCAAGGCAATCCTCAAGGATGCCGACACCCTGGACGAGATCGGAGCAATGTCCATCCTGATGTCCGGCAACTGGGTGGATTGCCACTCTCCATTTTTCTTCTACCAGCTGCGCCAGCGCCTGATCGATGAGGAGCTTCCCTTTTGCGATCAAAAACTGGCGATCCTCAACACGAAGGGAGCAAGGGAGATCTTGATGGAAAGGAAAGCGTTCGTGGAAGACTACATTGCACAGCTCACAAATGAGCTGCAGGCAGATTCGCAGATCGAGCAGATGCTGTTCGAGACTTCGTGAAAAGATGATTAACAGGATGGCAAGTCGGAAGGGATCGATTGGAGGAAACCATGCTGGATGATGTCAGCGATATTGCTCTTTTCTACAACAATGACCCGGAGCGTGAACACAGCCGGCTGGATCGTCATCAGCTCGAGTTCGATCTCACCTGGCGCTATCTAACCCGCTATCTACCCACCCGGGGATGTATTCTTGAAATCGGCGCGGCAACCGGGAGATATACAGTGCCGCTCGCAAAACAGGGGTACAAGCTCACTTCTGTCGACATGTCTGAAAAGCTCCTGGCGATCTGCAGACAAAGGCTGGTGGAGGAAGGGCTGGAAGAGCAGGTGCAATTGATTCAAGCGGACGCCCGTAGCCTGAGCCTTGTTAAAGAGAAAGAGTTTGGCGCCATCCTGCTCATGGGTCCCCTTTACCACCTGGTGGAGGCAGCAGACCGGAAAAGGGCACTCACAGAAGCGTTTTGCAGGTTAAAAAAAGGCGGGATCCTGTTCTCCGCCTTCATCAGTCGTTTGGGGATCATGGGCGATTTGCTTAAGAATGTACCGCAATGGATCGAGGAGCAGCAGGAGGTACAGTCCCATCTGGAACGAGGCAGGGATCCGGACGATTACCCGAAAGGAGGTTTCCGCGGCTACTTTGCACACGTATCTGAAATCGCGCCCCTGCATGAAGCAATCGGTTTTGAAACCATGACGATCGCCGGTGTGGAACCCGGAATCTCGGCGGATGATGAAAGCTATAATATGCTGCAGGGTGGAAGACGCCAGCTCTGGCTTGATCTGTTCTATAAAATCAGCACGGAACCGTCCATTCTTGGAGCATCGAGACATCTTCTATATATTGGCAGGAAGAAATAAGGACGCTCCAGTAAAATGTATCCTTCGACCGCTCAGAAAGGAGTTCTTATGGGTAGCTTTTCAGAGTCTGAAACCAATTCAGTCATCCTGGTTGCCGCAGACCAGGACCGGTTTGGGGAATACCGGGGACTGGGCGTGAGCGCCATCACCTTCAAAGTCACGCCGAAGGACAACCAGGATATCTTTATCATTGAAAACACATTTCACGAAAAAGGTGGTCCGGCGCGGCATTTGCATCATGACCAGGACGAGTGGTTCTATGCGGTGGAAGGCAAATTCACAATGGAGGTCGGACCGGAAAAGTTCACGCTATCTCCAGGAGATTCCCTGCTCGCTCCCCGGAAAGTCCCTCATGTGTGGGCATTTACCGGGGGAGGCCGCGGCAAACTTTTGATCGCATTTATGCCCGCAGGAAAGATGGAGGCCTTTTTTCGGAAGGTGACCCGGGCCAACGCCATGCCGCCGCAGGACCCAGCTCTTTGGCGCGCCCATGGCATGGAACTGTTAGGCCCTCCTCTTGAGCTTTAGCACGCCAGACGCGGGCAGGGACATTGACGATTAAACGCCGGTGCCCAATAGTTTAAGCAACTACCGGAATGCCCGCAATCTGGCATTCCGGTAGTTGTTGATGAGGTCAGCAATCGGAATCGTTTCCGCCTTGGTCTTTTATTGGCGGACGACCTCACGCAGATGCTGGCGGGTGACCATGGGAAGGGATTCTTCCAGCCAGTCTGCCATATCCTGCTCCTCGAGAATGATCCCTTCACAGATCGTGGCGATATCCTCATGTCCAATTTCGCGGGCAGTCGTCACAATGACCTTGTAGGAGGCGATCTCAAAGTATTCAATGGCATAGTCTCCCATGGCATTCTTGACCATCTTGTCATTCGCCATGGCCGTGGACACGCCCTGCACCGCTCCCAGGACATTGGCCATTCCCGATTTGACATGCGACACATCATCCCCCAGCATCTCGACGCATTCGCGAACCCGCTCGGCCTGGTCCCTGGTGAGTTCCAGGTGCTGGCGGATTTTAGCCTGGGCTTCCGGCATATCATCGAACTGGCCGATCTGCTTCTCCAGGATCTCCACAATCCCCTGCTCCATGGCATAGGCGTCCTTCAGCCAGGTGCTTAAGGTAGCTTTCAGATTGTCATTCTGTTTCATGGGTTAATTCTCCGATCTAAATTTAGGATATTCATTTCGTCATTTGCTTTTACTACTGAACCAACAGGGTCAGGAACATCACCGGTCCTGAAAACGACCGGCCATGCACTATCCATTGTAGCAATGGCAAAAATTGATTCCTATGGGGAATTTACCACCGGAAATAAGGGACTGTCCTTATTGGACGTCCAAACCTGTGAGGCGCGACACCAATCTATGGAGCAGCGCCGTGGGAAGAATTAACAAAACATGCACCAAATTACTTAAACCGAAAACTGCGGCGACAAATCCAAAAAAGTTTCCAAGAGCAGGACCGAGGTTGGTCAGCATCCAGGGGCCGGCGCCGAACAGCAGGATAATGGCAAGCAGGACGCCGATCGCGATCACCAGATCCAGCCAGGCATGCCGGTCGGATTCGGACGGCATCATGGTACTGCTGACTGCAAATACGAGGTAGAACCACAGATAAAAATCGCGAACGTTCGGCAGGGCACGCATCCCCATCCAGAACAGGCTGAACTGCTGGTTGCGGAGCACATCCAGCAGGACGCGCATTTCAAAATGGTCGATCGCTACATAGGCCACGAAAAGCGTTCCGGCGATCAGGGGCGCGGCGCCGATCAGCGAATCGCGCAGGATATCGGCTTTTGCAGTTTCAACGTATCCGAGCTGCAGCCGCCCATCCGGCAGTGAGCGAGGCAGCAGGGAAAAGTGCCCCGTCGGAACGCGCAGGAGCTTCGCCATGACAAAATGACTCAGCTCGTGGAGGAACACGCCCGGTAAAAAGATGATCGAGAAGATCCCCATCGTGATGTTGGGATCGCGGGTCAGGATCAACAACACTGCCTGGATCTCGCGATGCAAAAGCCGCTGAAGCCATATCAGCGGCATGAGCATTAATAGGAACCAGAGCAGTCCTGAAAATTGGGCCATTAATAGGACAATAGACGATGGACCATCGCTATCAACGGTCCATCGTCCAGGGTCTATCGTCTACTTTTTATCTTCCGGAGATTGCTTTTGTGATCGCCACGAATTCATCGGGCTTGAGGCTGGCACCGCCGACCAGCGCGCCGTCGATATCGGGGAAGGCGAAGAATTCGGCCGCGTTGGCTGCCGTCACCGACCCACCATACAGGATG
>JBLMZU010000560.1:0-7575 GCA_050258995.1 Bacteroidota bacterium | reverse complement strand
CCTTCACGCTTGAGGCGCTCAAACGAATCCAACTGGACTTCGATAAGATTGGGAAGTTTGATATTTACGGGGATACGCGCATAACTCTTGCGGGGTAAAGAAGAAGACATCCGGTACTCCTATTAGGTATGTGCGCCGTTACGAAGTACCACATTCCTTCCCTGAATTTCGTTCTTGCCAGGTAACAGATGCAATTCAAATCCTAGGGATCCTGCAGAATGTAGTATACACACGAAGACATCCCGCGGCCTTTGGCGGGATAGCAAACGGTGATTATATATGAATATTCTCGATTTTGCAAGTGTTTTTTAGTTTTTCCTCCCTGGTTAGTTTCCGTGTGTGACCGTATTTTATCATAGTCCCCTGCATTCGCAACCTACCATGGTCCTATGGGGTTTTGGGTATAGAATTAGCCAATTTCATATTTCGGAGGCAGCATGGCGACAGCAGTGCAGGCAACGGTGAACGACAAGCGCGAGATCTTCGGCTGGGCAATGTATGACTGGGCGAACTCCGCCTTCAGCACCACGGTGGGGACAGTTTTTCTTGGACCGTATGTCGCCTCCCTTGCGGCGATGGCCGCAACGAATAATTCGGACGGCATGGCGCGCTTCCTTGGAATTCCGGTCGCGCCCGACTCCTTCCTCCCCTACTGCATCTCCTTTTCGGTTGGACTTCAAGTATTGTTTCTGCCCATCCTCGGCGCCATCGCAGACTATTCACACATGCGCAAACGCATGATGCAGATCTTTGCCACCATCGGCGCCATCGCCACGATCATGATGTTCATGATCACCGCTGACCTTTGGTGGCTGGGTGGTGTTTTGTTCATCCTTGCCAATCTGACCTTCGGAGCATCGATCGTTTTCTATAACGCCTATCTGCCCGATATCGCCAGTGAAGATCAGCGGGACCGTGTTTCCTCCTACGGCTGGGCGATGGGCTATCTTGGAGGCGGACTGCTGCTGCTCCTCAATCTTGCCTTCTTCACGTTCAGCGAGAAGCTTGGCGTGCCCAAGGATGTGTCAGTCCGCATCAACCTGGCTTCGGCGGGAGTCTGGTGGCTGGGCTTTTCCTTCATTACCTGGTCACGACTGCGGCCTCGGCACGCCGCCCGCCCACTTCCGAAGGGTAAGAACTATGCCAGCGTTGGCTTCACACAGTTGGGTAAGACCTTCCGCGAGATCAAGCACTTCCCTGAAACTTTGAAGTTCCTGCTGGCCTATTTCCTTTATAACGACGGGATTCAAACGGTCATCGCGGTATCGTCCATCTTTGCAGCCGCTCCCCTCGCCCGGGGAGGTGTGGGGTTGGACCAGAGCACGCTGATCGTGGCCATCCTGATGATCCAGTTCATGGCCTTTTTCGGGGCGCTGTTCTGGGGCAGGCTCGCAAAATGGATCGGCGCCAAGCAGTCCATTATAGTTGCACTGGTTATCTGGCTGGGAGTCGTATTGTTTGCGTTTTTCGGTCTAAAGGGCGATACCCGGGTCATGCAGTTCTTTATCCTCGGTGCCTTCATTGCGCTCGTCATGGGGGGTTCCCAGGCCATCAGCCGCAGTCTCTTCGCCCAGATGATTCCCCCGGGAAGAGAGGCGGAGTTCTATTCCTTTTATGAGGTCAGCGAGCGCGGCACATCCTGGACGGGTCCGTTGATCTTTGGACTGGCAAACCAGATCTCGGGCAGTCTGCGGGTGGGCATCCTGGCTCTCATCGTTTATTTCGCCGCCGGTTTGATTGTGCTGCCCTTTGTGAACGTAGAAAAAGCCATGGCGGATGCAAAAAACTATAACGGGGATCAAAGGTAAATCCAGTGTTTCAACCAACAAGCCGGTGATTTGTCACCGGCTTGTCCTTTAAAAAGTAAAGGGCTGTCCACTTACTTTTTGGACAGCCCCTTTTGTTTTATAACTTCGGCAGCACAATCGACTGCTGCCTCTGGTATTTTCCTTTTTTATCTGCATAGGAAGTCTCGCACTCTTCATCCGCTTCAAAGAAAAGGACCTGCGCCAGGCCCTCATTGGCGTAGATCTTGGCGGGCAAAGGCGTTGTGTTGGAGATCTCCAGGGTGACAAACCCCTCCCATTCCGGCTCGAACGGGGTCACATTCACGATGATCCCACAGCGCGCGTAGGTGGACTTGCCCAGGCAGATCGTCAAAACCTTGCGCGGGATGCGGAAGTATTCCACCGTTCGCGCCAGGGCGAACGAGTTGGGCGGGATGATGCAGACGTCACCGATGTAATCCACCATGGACTTGGTATCGAAGTTCTTGGGATCGACGGTGGCGGAGAAGACATTCGTGAAGATCTTGAATTCATCGGCCACACGGACATCGTATCCGTAGGAAGAAACGCCATAGGAAACCACCCCATTCCGAACTTGTTTCTCTTCGAACGGCTCGATCATGCGGTATTCGTGGGCCATCTTGCGGATCCAGTGGTCAGGTTTAAGTCCCATTTTCTCTCCAGTTTGAGTTGAAAGATAATTTCCTTATTTCACAAGTATCGCAGCCTGTGTTAATTTGCCCGATTTTACTTCAACCCAGCGCTCATATCGATTT
The DNA here is from genome assembly GCA_050258995.1 of Bacteroidota bacterium. Taxonomy (GTDB): domain Bacteria; phylum Chloroflexota; class Anaerolineae; order Anaerolineales; family Villigracilaceae; genus Defluviilinea. The sequence goes on along the minus strand of JBLMZU010000560.1, from coordinate 5,012 downwards.
CCGTTGTATAGCAACACCATCCGATAGAAGCCCACCGGAAGATCACTTATGCCGGCATTTTCTTCACTTTTGAGCATCTTCTTTGCGTATGTGTCCACATAATAAATCAGATCTGCAGGTCCGGACCGCTCAGGATGGTGCTCGAGGGTGAACGTCGCCTTTTCCACGAGTCTGTGGTTTTGATCCAGCACGGAAAGCTGTAGGGCCCCGAAAGGCACACCCTGCTGGCTCTGATTGGGAAGCAGCCAGAGCTCGGGGTTTTCCGTGGACGTTTCCTCCTCAACATCCCCGCGACGGACTTCGAAGTGGAGATGAGGCCCAATGGCCACGCCGCTCTGTCCCACTTCCCCGATCTGTTCCCCGGCCGAGACCTTCTGTCCCGGCTGGACAAGGATCTTTGAAAGATGGCCGTACAGGGTGTAAAGCTGATCCTCATGCTTGATGACCACGAGATTGCCATATAGATTGGGAAATGGCATGTACACCGGCTTTTTATCCTGGGCGGCAAAGATGACTGTTCCATCACCGGCTGCGTACACAGGCGTTCCAAATTTGTTCACAAATTCCACGCCGGTATGCGGATCCCGTTTACCATTTTGCGTGGAACCATAGCGATAGGAGGGATCCACCTCGGTATTATCGGGGAGATGGATGGGACGCTGGAAGAGGAAATGACCGTCTGTGATGCAGAAGTCAGCCGTTAAGGGATCACAAGGGAGAGGGGTGAGGGTGGACGTCGATGGTAAAGGAGAAGGGAAAGGTGTCAGGGTTGGGGGGAGAGGCGTAAAGGCTGGCGAGGGAACAAAAAGAGACGGGGTGAGTGTGGAAACAGGCCCGGCCGTAGGATTGGAAGCACAGGAGACAGTAAACAATAAAAGTAAAAGAGCGACGAATACCTGCTTCATATGGATCGAACTGATATTGCAAGGAGATTGTTTCCCGGCACCGACCAACCGGGGCGGTGTCGTAGGGCCAGCGCCCTCCTCGCAATAACAGATATGAGTTTAAATCCCTCCGCGCTCGGCCATGGCCTGGCGGATTTCTTTTTCGAGCTTATCGGCCCTGGCTTCATAATCCTGCAGTTCGGCCATCATTTTGTCTCCGGCTGATTTGTCCTCCAGAGAGTTGAGATTGATGCGCACATTATAGCCTGCGGCGGTCAACGAGGCGCGACACAGGGCGAAACCGGACATGGCGTCACTCATGGCATTGGCATTTCCTTTTTTGACACACTTCAGCGCCAGCTCCATGACCTTGGTCGCCTGGTCGGCGATATGCAGGGGGATATGGGCTGCGTTCAGCGTGGCCTTTACGATCGCCGTTGCACGTGCATCTTTCTCCTCCTCTGTTTCTTTGGGGAGTCTGAAGGTTCCCATCAACGCTTCGAAGGCCGAGGCATCGTCATCCACTGCCTGGGTTAACTCCTTGCGCAGGTTTTCAGCCACCACGCGCACAGCCTGCATCTCGGCTTCCATGTCGGCATATTTCTTTTTGCCGATGGTCAGGCCCGCGACCATGGCCACGAGGCCCGCGCCCATGGCACCGGCATAGGCAGCGGCAGAGCCGCCTCCCGGTGTGGGCGTGGGGGCGGCGAGCTCCTCAATGAACGAGGGTTTGTTTTCGGCCGGGGTGGAGGCCTGGGATTCGAATAGACGCGCCTCCAGGATCTGGGATCCATCAAACTGATCAAGTTGCATGTACCAGACGGCGGCATCCGTCAACGCGTCCTGGGGGATCAGGCCAACCAGCTCACTGTGATGGATTCTTACGCCATATCTCTCCGCCTCCCGGCGGACCATTTCTACGACGCGCGCCACCGGCGTCTCGCGGAAATTGGTCAGGTTCATCGAGACCTGGGCACGCCCCTCCACGAGCAGGCCAAGCGCCTTCACAGAGCGGAGTCCGCCCGAGGACTGGCGGACCGCCCTGGCAATCTTCTTGGCGATATCGACATCACCGGTCGTGAGGTAGACGTTAAAGGCGATCAGTGGATTGCGGGCACCAATGACGGTGGCGCCTGCGGTCCCCAGCTTTGCAGGACCGAAATCCGGTGTGCGCTCGGGATGGGATTCGATCTCCGTTTTAAGTCCCTCGTACTGGCCCCGGCGAATGTTTTCGAGGTTGGCGCGCTCGGGACGAGTGGCCGCCGCTTCATATAGATAAACGGGGATGCCGAGCTCGCTGCCAACGCGTTCCCCCACCCGCCTGGCGATGGCAATACATTCCTCCATCGTGGCATCCGAGAGGGGGACAAAAGGACACACGTCCGTCGCCCCGATGCGGGGGTGCTCGCCGGTGTGCTGGTCCAGATTGATCAGCTCGGCTGCCGTCTTGATGGCGCGGAAAGCCGCCTCTTCCACGGCAAAGGCGGAACCCGCAAAGGTGACCACCGTGCGGTTGTGATCCAGGTCAGACGAGCAGTCCAGGAGGCGCGCGCCCTCGACGGATTTGATCGCGGCGACGATCAGGTCGATCACTTCAGGGCGTCGCGCTTCGGAAAAGTTGGGAATACATTCGATAAGTTGGGTCATGGGTGATTTAGATTTTAGGATTTAGATTTGAGATTTTAGAATGGTGAGGTGATTATAAAGGGGGAAGATAGGTACGAACAGAGGAAGTTTGATCTGAAGATCCTGGGCTGACTTTAGGGGGGAGCCCTGTTGGAGAGGGAACTCACATCCATCTGTGCTGGCGTGGCGACAATTGAAGTTACCGGGGGTGGTACACTTCTTACCTAATCCGGCGCTCACGACTGGAGTCTTTTTCCATGGACAAGATCGATCTGCAGCATCTGCGTACCGCAATACTCGTGGCCCAACGCGCCCGCGAGCATGGCAATCATCCCTTTGGTGCGATCCTGGTCGATGAAAACGACCAGGTATTGCTGGAAGCTGAAAATACAGTCATCACCGGACGGGACTGCACCGGCCATGCAGAAACAAATTTGATGCGTCTGGCAAGTCAAAACTATTCCCCTGATCAACTGGCGGCCTGTACACTTTATACGAGCACCGAACCCTGTGCCATGTGCGCCGGCGCGATCCATTGGGGAAATGTGCGGCGGGTCGTATACGCGTTGAGCGAAGTCGATCTCTATGATATTGTCGGTCCGTCGCCGGACCATCTACTGCTCCCCTGCCAGGACGTTTTTTCACGCAGTCAGCGCCCAATGGAAGTTGTTGGACCCGCACCGGAACTCGACGCTGAAGCGCGAGCCGTCCATGCAGGATTTTGGAGCATTTGAAACGTTAAAGCCACGGAACACGTCATTGTATTGTAAGAAATCAATAAATGTCTTTCCACCGTCGAAAAAGAGGCTCTATAATATCATTCAGGAAGTACTCAATCAATCCCAGCAATTTTCCCATTCATAAAAAGGAGTTCGATGGATATCAGCCTTGCGCAGGAGCATGCGTATTATTTTGTCGCCCAAATATCCCTGGATGACGCCCGCGACCGGATCGAGAAGAAGAAGACATCCCTGGTCGCCGGGACGTTCGGGACGCTGATCTCGCGTCCCAACCCGGCCGAGATCAAGCTGGCCTCCGTGGAAAACCGGTTCGAGCCATATTGGATGGTCCACGCGACCAGCCACACGACCTATGACCGCCAGCAGGTGTATACCGTCCCGATCAAAGGCGAGGAAGTACGGGAGGTCACCGTCCTGGGACAGAGGCTGCGGCTGAATTCCAAAGGCAGTCCGTCGTTCACATTGAACGGGATCGAGCACTGCCTGGAGGAAAACGAGGTCACCCGATTTTTCAACGGTCTCTCCGGACAAAAAGCAGAAATGAACCGCTACGAACCTTTAACAAAAACCGAGATCACAGACCTGGATCATTTCGCGCCCGAAGGAGTGCTGGTCGTTCCGCCGCAAATGAAGGCATCCGCCATCATCCGGCTCGTACTCGGAGAAGTCATTCAGCCCGTCACCAGGGCCCAGGTCATCCACGAGGAACGGGTCGACATCCAGACCCTCGAGCTGAATTTTCGCCCGGTCTACGCGTTCGAATATGAATGGGCCAGCAAAGGGAAACGGGTTGTGATCGAATTCGATGCTCTGCTGGGAGACAGTCGCAGCGGCGGCAAAAAGTGGAGCGACCAGATCAGGGGAATCGTGACCCACGATCTGTTCTTCGATGTGACGGCCGACGCGGTCGGGATGCTGGTGCCGGGTGGCGGCATCGCCGTCAAGCTCGTTAAAGCAGTTGTCGTGGATCGCACAAAGAAATAGACCTATTACAAGATCGATCGTGCCTGGCCAACGTCTCAGTTCTTCTGGGACGTTTTTATACCGCCTGACTCAGTCATCAGTATAGGACGTGAATGGCTCGAAAAGCCAAATCCTGATTTACTCATCCGTCCCATTTGCGTGATTTTTGTCGTTCGTAAGGATGGGAAGCAATCTGGAAGGAAAAAATTCCTCACGCATTCAGAAATCGTTTATGATGTGCAAAACTTCCGAGGGAGATGATATTAATGCATCCACTATTTTCGCTCGAAGGACAGACTGCCCTGGTGACAGGTGCGGGCAGCGCAGACGGGATCGGCTTTGCCGCCGCGAAGCTGCTGGCCGAGATGGGTGCCGAGGTGGCGATCGCCGCCACCGGACAGCGGATCCACCAGCGGGTCGCGGAGCTGCGTGAAGCGGGGCATAACGCCCGCGGCTATATCGCCGACCTGACAGACCGGCCGGCCACCCGGTCCATGATCCAGGCTGTGGAATCGGAGCTTGGCAGGATCGATATCCTGGTCAACAACGCCGGCATGACCATGGAGGGCCATGAAGAAGAGTCCTGTGAATTTGCCGAAATGAGCGATGAAGCCTGGGATCTGTCCATCGCCCGCAACCTGACCACCTGCTACAACGTGACGCGGCTGGTACTGCCAGGCATGATCCGGCGCAAATACGGGCGCATCGTCAACGTCTCATCGGTGACCGGGCCGATGGTCAGCAACAAAGGCTCGTCGGCCTACAGCGCGGCCAAGGCGGCCATGGTCGGCATGAGCCG
>JBLMZU010000559.1:0-5347 GCA_050258995.1 Bacteroidota bacterium | reverse complement strand
GTAAGTGTTCTTGTCTGCGAACTGCTCCCTGTCCGGCGGCCAACCTGAAGGGAGTTTTCGCTTTAATTTAGGGCCCCACCTCTTTGAGGCGGGGAATTTTTTATTAAGAAGATCAACTCAAATTCATTGTGTCATGGCTGCTCCTGGTAATGTACTCTCAATAATTTCAGTAGTAAAAAAATAAAATAGTAAAAAAATAAAGTAGTAAATAAGTAAAGTATTGAATTCCTACAATAGTAGATAATCCATCTCCCTGGCTACTCTCCCTCGAACAAAGATTGAATCACCTGATCCCAATTGGTCACATGATCTGGCAGTAAACTCAGGCGATGATCGAGCAGTCTAACAGCCAGGCCATAGACCTGGCTTTTGGTCACCGATCCAGGCCGCATCGCCTGGCGGATCAGGTAGGTGCTTTTTTCCAGTGCATCCTGTTCTTCATCAGACAGCATGACCGACGTTCTACGACGTATATAGGTCCGAGACGGTCGACCTACTTTTCCGGAGCGAACCGGAGTAGCGCCCGATACGTGCGATTCCATGTCATACAGCTCTGCCCACGGATAATTCGGTTTGTTTTTTCTGGACGTCTCTTTAGCCATCTTCACTCCTCAATCGCTGGTTATAAACTTCAATAGCCTGGCGGACTTCGTTCTCATCGGCTTCGGTAAGGCCTGTTTCGGCCAGGGTGTGGAGCGTTTCGTTACATATAATCATCAGGGGTCGCGGGACTCCTTTGGACGCCTCGTATAGGAGCTCGATGGCCCGGTCGGAAAAAAGCGGCTTGGCACGACCAGCAACTGTCAACCGAAACTGGATCATCCGTACTGTTTCTGCATATGTAAGCGGTCCCAGACGGTGCCAGAAGACGACGCGGTCCAACAGGGCTGGATTCTTGGAAAAGTTCTTGTGAATCTCTTGCTGCCCGAACAGTATGATCTGGATTAGCTTGGAGGATATGTCGAAGTTTAGAAAATCCTGGATGGGCTGAAGGCTGTTGGTAGCCATCAGTTGCGCATCATCGATGATCAGGACCGGATTCTTTTCCTGCTTTCGAAGACTGATCAGATACTTCTCAAAATCGCGCAGCTTATCCAGGTAAGCCCGGCGGGAATCAATCCGGTAATGGTTTACAATGTCACGCAGGGCTCCAGCAGGAGTTGGATAGCTGGCTGTGTGAATATAGACTGGTTCAAGTCCCTCGTTCTGCAGGCAGAGTTCATACAACCGCCTTGCCAGGATTGTCTTCCCGGCGCCAATCGGACCCTCGATCACAGACAAACCTTCCCGCCATTCAATGGTGTTCTCAAGGCGTGATAGAGCTGCCTTGTGTTGCTCGGTCAGATACAAAAAACGCGGATCTGCGGAGATATGGAAAGGATGCTCATCCAAATCAAGCAGGCCCAACTCGCGTATCGTTAGTCTGGCAATTTTGTTGTAGGGGGGCAGAGGTGGCGGCTTGGTAAATTTTATTTTTCTTTGAGCCATGGCAGGGTTCCCAATTCGGTTAAGTCCATTTTCCTCGCTATTATTGTACATCAGGGTAAGATTCAACGCAATAGCGACGAAAACGGCAAAAATTTTTGAATTAACCTTGTTATTTCATGTTATCGTAGCTATAATTATACTAATTCCAGTGTACATAGCTGTACTCGGAATAGACATCGGACAATTGAAAATTAGGCAGTTAATTGAAGGATGGCGGAATGAAAATTCTGTCGGTGTTTAATCAAAAAGGAGGGGTAGGCAAGACTACGACCACCATTAACCTTGGCGCGGCATTCGCCTTGATGATGTCGCACGAAGCTGGACCAGATGAAGAACCCGGGCGCGTTTTGATTATCGATCTGGATCAGCAGACACACTCCGAGATCACACTTTCGGGGGGGTTCTTCGGACAGCGCCGGCAAACAGGATTGGGCCCGTACGACAACATCGCCGGATTGCTCATGATGGATACCGCGCTTCCAGTCACAGATATCATCCGGACCTCGGAGATTCCTCGTGGCGCCCGGCACAATATGGACTTCATCCCCTCCTCCAAGGATAAGATGCCGAACGTGGATTCGGTCCTGAGAGATGATCCAATCGACGGACTGTTTCGCCTTCGCGGACTCCTGGAGACGGTGGAACCCTTCTACGAGTATGTGGTGATCGATAATCCGCCGGGGTTGAGCTATCTCTCGATCAACTCTCTGGTAGGCAGCACCCACGTGGTGATTCCATGCCAGCTGGAAGCGCCCAGTATCGAAGGCCTGTCCAGCGCGCTTAAAACCATTCAGAGCGTCCAGCGCCAGCACAATCCCCGCTTGCAATTTTTGGGGATCCTGCCCACCATGTGCGACTTCCGCCAGCAGGAGCAGAATGAGTTCCTGGGATCTCTTCACGCAAAATACAATAATCTCATCCTATCCCCCATCAGCAGGCGCGCAGATGTCAGTTACGCCAACAGCGAGGGCCTGGACATTTTCAGCTTTAAGCCGGCCCGCAGATCAGATCAGCTGATGAGCGCCAATCCGGCGACCCAGGAATTTGCTCATGTGGCTGAGGAAATCCGCCAGCGGATGGGTTAAAAAAGCGTACCCGCGGGTACGCTTTTTTGAAGGAGACTTACATGCCGAAGAGAACCCATAAGGACTTAAGCCAGCTGAGCCAGACCCCGGAATCACAGGTCAATGGCCTGCTGGATGTTACCCGGGAACAAGCTCCCGTCCAGCGGGCAACGCGTGTGGTCTATATTCCTCTCAGTCAAGTTCTTCCGGACCGCTTTCAGTCCCGCGTGATTCTGCCTCCAGATCTCAAAGGAGCTTTCTTTTCGGGAGTAATGGACTGTTACCAGACCGCCCAGAATCTTCTGGCAGCCGCAGAGGGAGATCCAGGGTTGCGCCGGCAGACGGATGATCTCTTGCAGCTGGGTCAATCGATTCTGAATGAAGGTCAGATCGAGCCGGCGACCGGATCCTGGATACAGGTGCCGAGATTGGGCGCGCGATTTTTTCTGGAAGCCGGTGAAAGGCGCTTCTGGTCCCTGGTGCTGAATGCTGTTCAGCAGCAATTGCAAGAAGAGCCCAGGCTGCAGGTGGTTGAGCAGAAAGACACCAGCCGGCTTCGACAGGTGGCAGAGAACGTCCAGCGCGAGGATATTTCCGCGGTCGATCTGGGAAAGGCCGTTGCCTCTCTGATCCTGGTTTTTCAGGAAAAGTATCCCGATCCGAATGCTGTGAGTGAGATGGATTACTACAGGCAGGCGTTGGAAGAACGCCTGCCTCACGGTATCTGGCCCGAGCTGGAGAGAATTGTAGGCTTTGCCCGGCCGCACATGGTCCGTCATCTTCAAATCCTGAAGCTGAGCGATGAATTGTTATACCTGGCAAGTCTGTACCGTGTTCCGGAGCGCCGCCTGCGTGTGATCGTGGCTGCGCCCAAGAACCAGCAGCGCGAGCTCCTTTTGTCGGCCATTGAGGAACAAATGTCCTCGGAGGAGATCGAGCGCGCGGTGGAAGTCAAGAGCAAGGGCAGCCAGAATACCAATCAGCGCGCCAGACCGGTGGTTCACCGCCAGATGGCCAGCCGGGTCAAGTCGCTTTTGAAATTTACGCAGCAGGCCGATTTTGACCGTAATTATGATCGTGTTGCAGTGGAACTTTCCAGCCTGATGAAGGATCCCAATGAATTGGACCAGGCAGCCAAGCAACTGGAAAATCTTGCGGCCAGCCTGCGGAAGATTCGGGCGCGTCGCCAGTGATCCGTTAGGAAAAATCCTACTGTTGCCATGCTGGCAACAGTAGAAAGCCCGAACAAACAACGAATAATGGTATGTCAAAAGCTCACCAAAAGATAGCTTGGGATTACCCCCAATAATCTCAACTCCAGAGATAGAAGTCATGACCGTATTCCATCTTTTGCGCCCGTCAAAAAGATAGTTATCCGTCATGGATAACTATGTCTGGAGAAACCTGTGCCAAATCATCTAGAGTTCGTTCGCGAACCTGTATTAGGCAAAAGATGCACACCGTTACATTCATACATCCTTTTCCATTCAAAAAGATGGATATGGATGACACACATTTATCACCAAGGAGAATCACATGGCAGAACAATTAGAGATCATTCGTGATCTTCCATTCGATTTCTACGGAGAGACCTATCGCGCTTATCTCGGCGCAGATCGCAATCTGTACGTCCGCGTCAGCGATATTTGCGAGGCAATGGGATTAGCTTTTGCCGCCCAGTTGCGGCGTATTCAGAACACCTACGCGATTTCTCACAAGCTCATCTACATCGAAGTGGACACACCATATCAGGAAGGAACTCGCAGGCGGGCTGTCGCGCATATGAATATTGAAGGCTTAACCTACTGGCTAGCCACAATCGATGAGAAGCGCGTCAAGCCAGAGATCCAGGAACGTATACGAAGATTTCAGCGAGATTTTGTGGATACTGTCTGGATGCTTTATCGCTCTGATATAGTTTCAGAGGTCATTCTGGCTGAACTGGACGCCTACAAATCTCCTGTCGAGCGTGAACTGTCGGAAGCCTTGGACCAGGTGCGCGGTGCCATTAATCGCATTGCGGCGATTGAAGATCGGCTCGCCCGCATCGAGGGCTTTGTGTCTGATACTGCAATAGTGAACGCACAACAGCAATGGCAATTGCAGGAAATGATCAATGCGGTGGCGGAGGCGCTCTTCGAGTCGAAGAAGGGGAAAATGCCCAAGACACAATGTTTTGCCATAAGCCACAACGACTTCAAGAATACCTTCCGAATTCCGGTATATTCTATGTTGCCGGCTGAGAGGATGGAGGATGCTATCAATTACCTTGCTCAACGGTATAAGCATTTCAGACCTGGTGTACAGTTGCCCCAAATTTTTACAGACGGAACTCAGCAAAGTTTGTTTTAGCATAAGAAGTAAGTGTGATGCTTCGGTTGCCGAGCGCATTTCCAAAGTTTCAAAAGTGTACCCGCGGGTACACTTTTTCTTTTCTAAAAGCCGACGACATTGACGAGCTTCCAACACAAAGCGCACGCCTCTTATACGGCCTAATCGAATCCCGCGTAAGAGCGTTGGTCACGCGATCATCCGTGGGTCGAAGGCTTGCCAAGAACCTGTTTTTCATGGCATGGAACTGCCGCAGCTCCATAACTTCGATTTAGCGCTGTCTGGCGAGCTCAGCGAGGCGGTCCCAGGCCGGAGACATCCCATCAAAGGAGGTTGCCACAAGTTGTACGATCGCTGGATCCAGAACCGGTCTTTTGCTTGTTTTGGATTTGCTGGGTTGGCTGGCGAGCCACTGCCTGGCGCGGTCAGCTAGAGCCTGGAGGCGCGGGTCATCGGGGGACCAG
>JBLMZU010000558.1:0-6086 GCA_050258995.1 Bacteroidota bacterium | reverse complement strand
CTTGGACTGGTGTTCTGGCAGCGCGGAAAATGGATGGGGGCAACGGTTGCATTGACCTGTGCCGCGCTGATCAAGGTAACGGGATTGATCCTGCTTCCCTTATTCGGGATCGCCGTCCTGGTCCACGCGCCTGGCTGGAAATCCCGCATCCGGCGCGGACTTGGCATTGCCCTGATTTTCATCGTCATCACCCTGGTCGCATATCGCCTGACAGGCCCATTCCCGGAGGTGTTCCAGGGGGCCGCATACGCCATGGTGGAGCGGCTTGGGTTTAGTCCCTCGTATGCCATCCGCATCCTGGTGAACCAGTTTACGCGCAATCTCACAATCATTCGATTGCCCACCCAAATGGGGAATCTCATCTTCGTTCTTTACTACCTGTATCTGCTGATTCGCTTGGCCACACGAAGGATGACACTGCTCGAAGCGGGCTTCCTGGCTTACTTCAGCCTGTTATTCCTGAGCTCCACCTTCCGGATCTGGTATCCACTCTGGTTGATGCCATTTGCTGCGATGAACTTGAACTCCCGTACGTACTGGCGTACCTTCCTGTTCAGTATCACGGCCGAGCTCAGCATCCTGATGTATTACATCCTCTGGCGCTGGGTGCTCCATCATTGGAACTGGGCGGAGAACGGGCCGCTAAAGGAATATTGGGACTACTGGTTGGTCATGACCTGGCTCACCGTGCCATGGGCGTTCGGCATCCCCCTTCTGGGTCCCCTCCTTCGCAGACGAAGTGACCGGTCAAGGTTTGACAGCACCCTATGGGTGTGAAAGTAAATTTTGCTGTTCTTTTGACACATTGTTACCCAGAAAAAGCCAGTACGAGTATATTGAATATTGCAAAGGAGGCATTTAAAAGGATGCCGGCGATGGCGATCCAGGGCCGCGGCTCTTTGCGCTGCAGGCTCAAAATACCGAAAACTGTCCCTGCAATGGCTGGCACCAGTAGAAGTAATGCACTGATTAATCTTTCCTGAAACGTCGACAGCCCGATCAGTAAAAATTCAAATAGAGTGAGGAGCCAGACCATTGTGAGTGAAAGGAGGAACAGGAGCAATGAAAGTGAGGCGAACCTGATTTTCATTTTTATTCTCCTTAACCGCCAATTTGTTTGTTACACGCAATTATTGACACATGTGATACCGGATTTTCATTATATCTCTATCATGTCCAAATTACCGATACGGTATAATTGACATCATGAATTCAAACATTATCGGTGTACGTTTCACCAAAGTAGGCAAGATTTACCATTTCGACACTACCGCCGTCCCCGATGTGGGCGTTGGCGAGCACGTCATTGTTGATACTTCCCGCGGCAAACACCTGGGTGAAGTGGTCCAGATCGTAAAAGATCCACCCGACAAACCTGATGGCGGCTGGCGTCCCGTCGAAAGACGCGCCACACCGCGCGATCTGCTGCTGCTGCAGGCCTGGCAGTCCAAGCAGACGGAAGCCATGATCAACTGCCGTGCCCGCGCATCTGAACTGCATCTCGAGGGTGTGAAGATTGTCGCCGCCGAATACAATTTCGACGGGACGCGCCTCGCCTTCCTATTCAGCACGGAGAGCGAGGAAAAGGTCGATCTGAAGTCCCTGAAAAAGGATATGCACAGCCTGTACCCGGCCTGCCAGATCGAGATGCGGCAGATTGGGCCCAGGGACGTGGCGAAGATCATCGGCGGCATGGGTGCGTGTGGCCTCGAATCTCGCTGCTGCTCCAAGTTTCTGACCGACTTCTCCCCCATCTCGATCAAGATGGCCAAGGACCAGGGCATCTCGCTCACGCCAAACGAGATCACGGGCATGTGCGGCCGCCTGCGCTGCTGTCTCATCTATGAGTATGAGCAGTATGTCGAAGCCCGCAAGCAGCTGCCGAAACGCAACAAGCGGGTTGTCACGCCCAAGGGCGAGGGCAAGGTCATCGATGTGCTGCCCATGACCAACAAGGTGATGGTCCTGATTGAAGGCGAAGAGGGCAAGCGCATGACTGAGACCTTTGACCGCGAAGACCTGCAGCCCTGGGATGAGCTCGAAGCGTTGCGCCGCAAGTCGGAAGCACCCTGTGACCGTCACAATAGCGGCGGCTGCAACTGTGGGAAGAGTCAGCGCAACAAACACAACTAAACTCACCACAGAGAGCATCGGGAAAGCAGAGAAAAATCTCAGCGGACTCCGTGTTCCCTGTGGTAAATTTTTAATTGGGAATTGGAAATATGACCCTGCCAGATGATTGGGAGTCCCCACAACATATTTTGGTCGTTCTTGCCCATCCCGATGACCCGGAGTTCTTCTGCGGAGGGACTCTGGCCCGCTGGGCGCGCCATGGACATCACATTACCTACCAGCTTCTCACCTGCGGCGACAAGGGATTTAATGCCTCCACGCCAACCGAGATGACCACCGACGCCCTGTGTGCCATCCGCCACGATGAACAGCGGGAGGCAGCCAGGGTGATCGGCGTGGAAGCAGTCCATTTCATGGACTGCAAGGATGGCTACCTGGTGCCGGACCTGGATCTACGCCGCGACATTGTCCGCGTCATCCGCAAGTTTAAACCCGACGTCCTGGTCACCTGCGACCCGCAAACTCTTTTCGCCGGATACGGCATCAACCACCCGGATCATCGCGCCGCCGGCCAGGCCACCATGGACGCGGTCTTCCCCGCCGCAGGCAGTCCCGTTTTCTTCCCTGAGCTGCTGGTCGAAGGCTTTCTACCTCATATGCCGCGCGAAATCTGGTGTTCTCTGACAATGCAGCCCAATGTGACAATCGACGTCACCGACACCTGGCCGGTCAAGCTCGAGGCACTCCTCCAGCACAGGACCCAGATCGGCGAACCGGAGAAATTCCTCGAGCGTATGAAATCCCGCCGCGCAGAAGACAGCACAGAGGAAAATCCGCGTTACGAGGAAAAATTCCGGGTGGTGAAGTACGGCTAATTAATCGCAACGCTCAGGCCGCCGCCCTCCGGCGGCGTTTTTATGAATGAGAATCCCGCATGAACATGGTCAATGTTGGTTATGCCTCCACGAACTACTACGCCATCGATATTAAAAATGGGAAACTACTCGTGGATTGCGGCTGGCCGGGCACTTTACCCCAATTTACCAGGGTCCTCCTGCGCAAAGGGATCGCACCCGGCGAGGTCAAGTATCTCCTCGTTACACACTTCCATCCCGATCATGCAGGACTGGTCCAGGAGCTGAAGAACCAGGGGACAAAGTTTATTCTGCCCGAATGCCAGGTTCCCTACGTGGGTCCCTTTGCGGACTACTTCAAGGAGAAACCGCTGCCTTATGTTGAGATCGTACAAGATGACAATATTCTCCTAAAGCTGGAGGATACCCGCCGCTTCCTGGCCGGCCTTGGATTGAGCGCAGAACTATTGTACACACCCGGCCACAGCGACGACAGCGTAACATTGATCCTGGACGAAGGATATGCCTTTACAGGAGACCTGCATCCAGCCTTCCTGTCCGGTGAGGATCCCAAGACGCGCGCAAGCTGGGACAGCATTCAACAGTTCAAGATCCGGCGGATTTTTCCGGGTCATGGCAATTCGCAGGGGGGGAGTTGATAAGTGCCTGCTGTCAGGGCTGTAACTAAATTAACCTTTGATTTCCCAAAAACGACATTACAATCGAATCCATGCACAGATTAGGAACCCATATCCCCCAGGACCGCTTGTGGGCATTGAGCAGGGGGACTCATTTTCCTGCGATACTTGAGAGTCTGCCATCTACAAACTCATCGGAAGGGCAGGCTTCTTTCAACAACATGGAAATTCCAGCCAGCCGTTACCATGCTCACCGGTTCCAACCGGATTGCAAAATCGATCGGTATCAAAATCGAGCCTGAGCTTCCAGATCCGTACGATAAGCGTCTGCCCAATGACGGGATATCCCAACAGGGGTTTCAATCGGTGTGGATGGCAGCCAAAAATGATTATCGAACAAGCGGCAAAACCAGCGCCTGAGCATTAACCTGGGTAGAAAACGATATATTCGAGATTTTCAATAGAAACATGATCATAACCATCGAGGTGGAAAATGTCTGACAATAGTCTTACTACACAACAAGAGGATTTGTTCGATCCTATAGAAGTACCTGGCCCCCAGGCGAATGAGGAGGAAACGAAGGCAGATGTCCTATATGTTTCGAGTACCGAAGAAGCAACGGAGAACACTGTCTTCAGCGGCATATTGGGCCATGTAAATATTGACGGGAGAGCGGCAGACAACACAACCTCGGAGGTCATGGTTTCCACAGACCAGCGAAACCACTTCCGGCGCGAAATCTATGTGGGCATTCAGGATAAGGATCAAGACATCGAATTCCTGGGCCGAATCGTCGAAGGACCGTTTCATATCCACCAGGAATCTGGCACGGACCAGGTCCCTGAACTTGTAACAGATCCATCCTCATACGACGTGTTTGGAAATATAGAAATTCTGGGTAGTCTGGGAGATGGCGAGCGCGTGATCCCGGCGCCCACCCGCCCCAGGCCGCATAGTGAGATTTACATCTTTCCTCCGGAGCGGCTGAGGAAGCTTCTTGCCATTAATGGAAATATGCTGCTCGGGCGCCTGACCGGCTATGACGAACAGAAAGTGGAAGTCCGTGCAAACACCGAAAACAAGAATTTCCTGCCGCTCAACGTGGGAATTTTTGGCACGGTCGGCTCGGGTAAGTCCAATACCGTTCAGGTCTTGGTGGAGGAAGCCAGCAACGCGAACTGGGCCTGCGTGGTCATCGACGTCGAGGGGGAATACGTGGGGATGAATGAACCGGGCCATCGTCCGGAGATGAATCGCATTTTACGCGAGCAGTATGCCATGGAACCGGAGGGGATGCAGGATTTCCGAGTCTATGTCCCAAGCTCCGGTACATCAGATGCAGATGACTCGATCCGTTTCAAAGTACCGATCTCCGAGCTGGATATTTCCATTATTTCCGACATCCTGGATTTTTCAGAGCCGGAATTCAGAATGTACGAGAAGGCTGTGGAAGCCACCCAAAGAACACATTTGCAGGGCGCTTCCTCACGTTCGGGTACGCAGGTGCAAGCCATCACATATCCCTACACACTTGAAAGTCTGATTGGCGTGCTTGCCAATACCGCCTTCCTTACCCGCCTGAGCGATATTGAAAAAAGCACAGCCAATACGCTTCGGAACAAGCTTTTCTACACCCTGGGCCGTTCCGGGATGCTCGATTGGACTCCCACAGAGAACACGCCCTATTTATCTGTAAGCGAACTATTGGTTGGCGGCAGGGTATCGATCTTTGATGTATCCGAGACCGATGATCGAAGCAGGAATATTGCCATCGCTCATATTCTCCAATCCGTATTTAACAAGGTGATCGAAACCGAAGTCGGCGAGACTTTGCCGGGTACAGACGTTCCGCGACCCAAGGTCCTGCTTGTGATCGAGGAGGTCCACACCTTTGTTTCGAAGCAGTCCATCGACAAGATGAAAGCAGTGCTGGACAGCCTGCAAACGATCAGCCGGCGCGGGCGCAAACGCTGGCTGTCCCTTGCCTTGGTCTCGCAGCAACCCGGCCACCTCCCCGAAGAGCTTTTCGAACTGGCAAATACCCGGTTCATCCATCAGATTAAATCTGCGGTCAATCTGGATCCGGTAAAGCAAACCACGGGTGGAATTCACGACGCGCTCTGGTCCACGATTCCGTCCCTGGGCCCCGGCCAGTGTTTGTTGACAAGCCGCATCTTTAAGGATCCACTTTTTGTGAATATCCGTCCGGCAAAATCAAAGCGGCTCCTGACAGCCTGACAAGGCAGGTCATCACGGATCCCTGGATTTTTGCCTTTTTCAGGTTGACGCACAGCGCTTATAATCCCCGCCAGCTTAACCCTGCCCTACTGCTTTCGAGGTAAACATGACAGATTTTCTTGTTGAGTCACAATCTCTCTTTGAATACATGCAAAGTCTCAGACGTGATTTTCATATGCACCCGGAGCTCGGCTTTCAGGAATTCCGTACAAGCGGCATCGTCGCAAAGGAACTTGAAGCGCTCGGGATGGAGGTGACCAAAGGTGTTGGGAAGACCGGCGT
>JBLMZU010000557.1:0-6172 GCA_050258995.1 Bacteroidota bacterium | reverse complement strand
AGATGCTCCTTATTTGAATCATCCGCTCCAACTCCGTTTTGATCAATTGGACAGAACCATCCAGGCTTGCATCGCACAGGCTTACTTGACCTGAGGAAACTTGACTCATTTACATCTTCTTTAATACCTTAAGCTTACTAATATAAACACTGAAGCGTCAAACTTCAAAAAGTGATGTTATTGCTGTACTCGGAAATCAATTTTCGACCCAACAATGGATCGTTTTTGGCTCATTGGAGTCCTTACGCTTCTCCGAAAAGGTAGACCTCATGGCTATGAAAAATGCCCAAGCCGTGAGAACTACAGTCCGATTTTTTTGAAAGTGGTTCGGGTCCGTGAGGTCCCGAGTTCAAATCTCGGCACCCCGACAAGGCATGTAAGTAGACTCCCAACCCGAGGGAGTCTTTTTTTGTGTGATTATCATTTGAAAACGGTGATTATCACAACAAAAGGTGGATCAATGGGGGGCGCATATATCCAAGATCACCTTTTCACACGCCATGCAAAGATACCTCCTTGCCCGTTGTGCGTACGGCCGAGTTCTAATAGCTTTCAATAGAGAATTAGGAACTCTTACCGAACACCAGTGAGAAACCAGGTCGGCAACAGCCCTTTGCCTTTGATTTCAACCGGACCCCGCGATTCAAACAAGAATCCCGTGTGCAGAGTCTTATGCACAGTCCACAGATCATAAACGAGAATGACTTTGGCGCCCAGAAAGGTCAACGCCCGCGCTGTTGCTCCGCCGATGCTCCTGGCCCAGACCGGTGTCATCACGGACAAACTCGCTCAACTCAACGCGAGCGCGATCGCTTGTTCGGTGGACATCGTCGCGCCTTTCGCCCATTCCAACCTAAACACGACGTCTCCAAGCTGAGCACGTAGTCTCGTCAAAGCATCCTCATTTGCCTGCTGGTTGACCTGGTCGACCGGCGCGCCAAGGCGCACGCGCAAGGTGTCGGCGGCCGCCAGGAGCTGAACCGCGTGCTCGTAGCGTTTTTCAATTTCCGCAATGTCGGCAAGGTGCTCAAAGGAATAAGCATAGCCTCGTGGCAGGCCTAGATCGTGGCGTATGCGCAGCGCTTCGCGGTAGCATTCCCTGGCGCGATCGTAGTCTCCCAAAACTTCAGCGTTATGTCCCAGGTTTTGAGTTGCCAGAGCGACGCCACGCCGATAACCGAGCGCCTGGTAGATATCCCGGCATTCCTCCAATGCCTGTTGTGCTGCTGCGTATTCGTGGAACTCGATCAATGGTCCCGAGAGCCGGTTAAGTGCTGTCGCGAGTTCAAATGGGTTCCCTAACTCGCGCCACAGTGCGACGCTTGGAAGGATATATTGAAGGGCTGTTTCCGACTCACCTACTTTATAGGTGAGTGTAGCCAGTAACTGTTTGGCTTTCGCGATCCCCGCCGTATAGGATATCTGCTCAGCCACGTGGAGCGCTTCTTCAAGCTGAGGGCGCAGATTTGCTCGTTCGCCAGCCAGGTCAGCCAGATCGCAATAGTTCAACCGGGCGTCAATCTCACCCCGCGGATCGCCGAGCTGCTGAAACAACTGCTGCGCTTGCCGGGCACACTGCAACCCATACGCGAAATCAGTGATTGCCGAGGACAGATCGGCCGCCGCCAGCAGGGCTTCTGCCCGCTGGCCCGATATCGATGCCTGAGTTGCTTCTAGTGCATCTCCCAGCCAGCGACGCCCTTCCTGAAAAAAGCCGCCCAGCTCCCAGAATTTCAGATCCGTGCCCAACTGTGCAACCAGAGCAAGTGCCTGCTCGCGATTGTGAGCGAGGAACCACTCGTACGCTTGTCGCAGGTTATCGTGGTCATTTACGACGGTCTGCAGACGCTCAGGGAATGGTTGCCCCGTTCGGTTTTCTGCCGCTCGGGAGATAAGCTGTGCATAATATTGGGCATGGCGTTCCAGCGCATCCGACTCCTGCTCGCTGCCGTGCAGCTGCTCCTGTGCAAACTGGCGGATGGTCTCGTGCATAGTGTAGCGTCGGCGCCCCGCATCAGCCCCAAACACGACCAGCGAATGGTCGACCAACTCGGCGAGGATCTCGGTGCAGGCTTCATCTGCCGTGCTGACTGCCTCGGCGGCTTCCAAAGTCCAGCCTCCAGCAAAGACCGATAAGCGGCGCAAGAACGAGCGCTCCGGGGCGCTCAAGAGTCCGTAGGACCAATCGATCATGGTATGCAATGTGCGCTGGCGCGGCATGGTTTCGGACGCCCGCCTATTCAGCCAGGCGAAGCGCTGGTCCAGCCGTTCGGCAATTACTTCGACGGGCAGTGCGCGGGTTTGTGCGGCGGCGATCTCGATCGCGAGCGGGATGCCATCAAGCCGTTGGCAGATGCGGGCGACCATCACGACATTCGCGTCGGTGAGAGTGAAATCCAGCAGAGATTGAGCGGCACGGTTGGTGAAAAGCTGAATCGATTCAAAACCCAGCGAATCCGCCACCGTGAGACGTTGCGCGCCGTCGATGGCGGGGGTGGCAAATGGTTCCAGTCGTATTATGTGTTCCTCATCAAGATGCAGTGGGATGCGGCTGGTCGCAAGGACGGTCAGTCCCGCAGCCTCACGGCAGAGTGTTTGGATGAGGCCCGCGCACGCTTTCACCAGGTGTTCGCAATTATCCAGTACCAGGAGTATGGTCCTGTCGCGCAGGTAATCGATAATCGCATCGGTGGACGAGCGACCGGTATTGGTCGGCAAACGCAACGCTGCCGCGACCGCGTCGTCCACAGATTTTTCATCCGTAACGCCTGCCAGTTCGACAAAACAAATGTCATGGGCGAAAATGCCCGCCATGCGGTGGGCCACCTCTATTGCAAGACGCGTCTTGCCGACGCCGCCTGGTCCTGCCAGTGTCACCAGCCTGACCGTTCGGCGCGACAGCAGATCGACCAGGCGCGCCGATTCAGGCTGGCGCCCAAAAAAGCGGGTCAGAACCGGCGGCAAAGCAGCGTGCGCCGAACGCGACTCGAACGGCGCCAGGCCGCGGATCTGTTCGGCCAGCCTCACAGTTTCAACGGTCGGCGCCAGGCCAAGCTCGGTTGCCAGCACCCGCCGGCAGGCTTCGTAGACATCCAACGCTGCGCCGCGCCGATCTGCACGGGCAAGTACCCGCATCAATTGACGATAGGCGGATTCACTCAACGGGTCGAGTTCGAGCACGCGGCGTATGGAGCGTTCGGCCTCAGGCAGCTGGCCGGCGCGTTCCTGAAGCGCAGCCAGTTGTTCCAGTGCAGTGGTGATTTGCTGTTGCAGGCGCTCACGTTCGAGGAAGAGCCACTCGTCAAAGGCGGGACAATCCGGGAGAGAAAATCCATCCAAAAAAGGACCGCGCACCAGGCGCACTGCCTGAGCCAGGCGTGTCGCGCATTCGGCGCAATCCTCCGGTTGTCCGGGATGCACGTGGGTACGGCAGGTTTCGATCAGGTTTCGAAAGAGGGTGACATCCAGTTCGTAATTGCACAGGGGATTGAACTGCAGATCGAGGCGGTTGGAGATTAGGTAGGGCTGGCTATCCTCCTGGGCTTTCTCAAGGGATTTTTGCAGTTGCGACCAGGTGACGCGCAGGTTGTTCTGCGCTGCAGCAGTGGAGTGTTCGGGCCACAATAGTCCCAGCAACGATTCACGCGTGTGAGGATGATCCACTTCGATCACCAGGTAAATGAGCAAAGCCAGCGCCTTGCGTTTCGGTATTGTGATCTCCCCAATTTGTGGATGAGAGAGCCGAACCGGACCGATAAAAGAGAAAATCAATTCTGACAATATGTGTCTAAATAATGATGAATTAATGCTGATTTTCTACACTGGTTACTATAGAGTAACGAGACAAGACCCATTTTGATAATGTCAGTATTGAAAAGGAGTTTACGATGAGTGTAGTACAGATTGCAAGTGATTTTATCACCAAGATGAACGATGCGGATGCAGCTGAGTCATACCTGACCCCGGATGCCGTGTCAGCCGGCGGTGTGCTGCCGCAACCCATTCCAGCCAGCGAAGCCATCGGTCTTTTGCGCGCGTTGAATACCGCTTTCCCCGACTTGAAATTTGACGTCCAGAACGTGACAGTCAACGGCAACCAGGCGACTGTGCACGCGGTATGGAGTGGCACGCACACAGGTCCCTTGAACATGCCCTTTCCAGGTCTGCAGGCCATCCCGCCAACCGGCAAACAGGTGTCGGTCAAGGATACTTACATCGTCACCGTACAGGGGGACAAGATCTCACGCCTCGATGTGGACTCGCCGCCGGATGGCGGCATCCCAGCCGCGCTGAATCAGATCGGCGTCGCAGTACCGGGGATGTAGTGATCTAACCATTACCTTAATTCTTATGATACGAGGAGAGTAACCATGTCAACAGAAACAAATAAAGCGATTGTTCGCCGTGTATTTGAGGAGGCCTTTGAACAGGGGAACATGGCTGTGCTCGATGAGATCATTGCTCCGGACCAGGTCAATGGTGGACCGGGTGCCTTGCCGGGATTGCCGCCCGGACCGGAAGGCAACAAGATACTCATCACAGCCTATCGCAACGCTTTCCCGGATATTCACTTCACGATCGACGAACAGATCGCCGAAGGGAATACTGTCGTGACACGCTGGACCGCCCACGCAACACATAACGGCGAGTTTGCCGGCATTCCGCCGACCGGCAAGTCAGCGACTGTCGTCGGAATGGGTGTTGACCGGATTGAGAATGGAAAGATCGTCGAGTCGTGGGGTCTCTTTGACCAATTTGGTATGCTACAGCAACTGGGCGTGATCCCCGCGCCGGCACAAAGCGGAAGTTAGGCATTTCGTAAAAAAGGAAAGCGGAGCGCGTGTGGTTTTCAAGTGGGGATAACAGGGGGCATGAACCGACGTGCTCCGCCGGGGAGTCAGGCCGCTCGAAGCAGCGAGGATTGATTTCCTGCTCCAAACATAAAGCTTTTATGGAGTATCTATGAACAACCAATTGGAAGAGAACAAAAGAATCGTGAGCGAGTGGCATGAGCTTGCCATCGGCCAACGCAAGCCCGAAGAAGCGGTTGCCAAATACCTTGGACCGCACTACCGGCAGCATAATCCCGGGGCAGGAGACGGTCCCGAACCTTTTATCGAGACGGTAAAACGGTTCGCCCAAAACTTTCCAGCTTTGCGCATGGAGCCAAAAAGGATCATTGCGGAAGGCGATTATGTAGTCCTACACAGTCACTTGATCCTCAAAACCGGAGACCGCGGTACGGCGGTCGTGGATATCTTCCGTCTTGAAAATGGGAAGATCGTTGAACACTGGGATGTAGTACAGGAAGTTCCCGAAACATCGGCGAACGACAACACGATGTTTTAGCGACGACCGATGATCCCGCTGCTTGGCCCAACACTGGAATACAGACGCGGCGCTGCCTCTTCACTACAGCGCCGTTCCCGATGCCATCGGTTCGCATATGATTGCACAATTGCATTGGCAAACAGTTATTTGCTGGAGAAGGTAGATGATGTCCCTTAGCCAATGTGAGATGAAGATCTTGATTGGCCTTCCAGGGAGAAAACACGATGGCAATGTTTACATTTAGCGTTTTTATCAACAGCTCACCACAGGAGGTGTTTGATCTCCTGAGCAATCCTTTGAACTGCCACCAATGGATACCGCCCATGGGATCAGCAGCGTGGACATCCAGCGGCACGCGTGGTGTTGGGTTAACTGGCAGAGGCGTCATAAATATGGCTGGACAAGACACGGAACTCCAGCTAGAAATCACTCACTGGGATCCACCCAGCTGTTACGGCGTCAAGATTCTCAACGTGCAGCTTCCTTTTGAAACCATTGAGTATGTGTATAGGCTGGAACGAGTAGATGGCGGCACACGAGTAACCTTGGATGGAGGGTCTGAATGGGCAAGTTCACAGTAAGCGTTTGTATCAACCGTCCACCGCAGGATGTATTCGACTTTTTGAGTAATGCTGCAAACTTCCAGCGATGGATGCCACATATGCAATCAGCAGCGTGGATATCCAGCGGTGAGCCTGGCGTTGGTGCAACCGGCAGAGGGGTCATGAAGATGGCGGGACGAGAGATGGAGCTCCGGCTTGAGATCACTCGATGGGATGCACCCGGCCTGTTGGGTTTTAAGATTCTCAACGTGCCGTTTCCTCTTGAAGCCACGGAGTAC
>JBLMZU010000556.1:0-16591 GCA_050258995.1 Bacteroidota bacterium | reverse complement strand
GATCGCGTTTTCCACCCGGCGCGAGATGGCCATCGGCAGGGCCGGGCAGCAGGCCTTCGCAGATGCGGGACTGCAGGCGCGCGTCTTCAAATTGAAGATCAACAGGAAGGGCGCACAGGTGTATCGCGGCTGAAGCTTAACTTCCCGGCCAGACCTGTGCAAAGCGCATGATCCGCGCCCGGATGTAATAGATCTCCGGGTCGGCAAACGACCGGCGCCTGGAGATCAACTGCATGGCTTCCTCCGGTGTATAGCCCTGTGCGATCAGGATGCAGGACCCCATCGCCACCCCGCGGTGACGCCCGCCCGCGCAGTGGACATAGACCTTGCCTCCCGCCTGGATCGTTACGAGTGCTGCTTTTGCACCCGTGATCAGCTTGGAGATCGGAATGGGAAAGAAGGGACTGTCAAAGGTTCGCAGCCAGAGCAGCTTGATCGGCTCATGGTGCGGATCAGGAAATGGCCCGTGCATCAGTCGCATATTAATGATCAGACGGATGCCCAACTCGCGCAGGCCGTCATAGTCGCTTGCCAGGGGCGTTGTGCCAATAAAAAGGTCATCAGTAATATTTGAAAAATTGAACATTGGGGAATGTTAGCATAGTTCCTTTAAAATTTTCCATAGGAAAGTGCCTGTGTTTCTGCGGTTAAACAATTTCCGTATCCTCTGTGCTCCTGAAGATGAAATATGCTAAACTCGCCCCATGGAAACATTTTCCTCTTCGATTGACCCGTCTTCTCCCGACTTCCAACAAAACGCCGAACATCATAGGCAACTTGCAAACGAATTAAGAGAGCGCCTTGCCAAAGTCCGTGAAGGCGGCGGCGAAAAGTATCGCCGGCGCCAGGAGGAACAGGGCAAGCTCTTTGTCCGCGACCGGATCGAGCGATTGCTGGATCCCGGCTCGCCGTTCCTGGAGCTTTCTGCCCTGGCAGCCTATGACCTCTACGACGGGGATGCGCCGGGGGCAGGCATCGTCACGGGGATCGGGCGCGTTTCCAACCGGGAGGTGATGATCGTCGCCAACGATGCCACGGTCAAGGGCGGGTCGTATTTCCCAATGACGGTCAGGAAGCACCTGCGCGCCCAGCAGATCGCCGAGGAGAATACCCTACCCTGTCTGTACCTGGTCGACTCGGGCGGGGCTTTTTTGCCTTTGCAGGATGAAGTCTTTCCGGACGTGAATCATTTTGGCCGCATCTTCTATAACCAGGCGCAGATGTCCGCCAAAAGGATTCCGCAGATCGCGGCGGTGATGGGCTCGTGCACGGCGGGCGGTGCGTACGTCCCGGCCATGAGCGACGAGGCCATCATTGTCAAAGGGACGGGCACGATCTTCCTCGGCGGGCCCCCGCTGGTCAAGGCCGCGACCGGCGAGGATGTCACAGCAGAAGAGCTTGGCGGCGCAGACGTCCACACGCGTCTCTCCGGCGTGGCGGATCATTTCGCCGAGGACGATGATCACGCGATCGAGTTGCTGCGCTCCATTGTCGAAACGCTTCCCAGACCATCGACGATCAACAATCGACCGGTATGGTCGGCGGTCAATGGTCCATGGTCGCCCCCTGAAGATCCACTTTATTCGGCCGAAGAGATTTACGGGATTTTGCCCAGCACCTTCCGGGCATCGTACGACGTTCATGAAGTCATCGCCCGCCTTGTGGACGGTAGCAAATTCCGTGAGTTCAAGGCCCGCTACGGCACCACTCTTGTCTGCGGGTTCGCCCGCATTCACGGATATCCTGTCGGCGTGATTGCCAACAATGGGGTCCTGTTCAGCGAATCGGCGCTCAAGGCCACCCACTTCATCGAGCTGTGCGATCAGCGCGGCATCCCGCTCGTGTTCCTGCAGAACATCACAGGCTTCATGGTGGGACGGGAGGCGGAAGTGGGCGGCATCGCCAAGGATGGGGCAAAGATGGTCCATGCTGTGGCCACCACCCGCGTCCCCAAGCTGACCGTGGTGATCGGCGGCTCGTTCGGTGCCGGCAACTACGCCATGAGCGGACGGGCCTATGGCTCCCGTTTCCTGTGGATGTGGGCGAATGCGCGCATCTCCGTCATGGGCGGGGAGCAGGCTGCCAATGTACTGCTGACCATCAAACAGGAGCAGCTCGCCCGCGAAGGCAAACCTGCCATGAGCCAGGCAGAAGCAGACGAATTCAAGCGTCCCATCCTGGAGAAGTACGAGGACGAAGGCAACCCCTATCATTCCACAGCCCGGCTGTGGGACGATGGCGTCATCGATCCCGTCGACACGCGCCAGGTGCTGGGACTGGCCCTGTCAGTGGTGTTGAACTCGCCGGTGGAGGGGGGAGGGTTTGGGGTGTTTCGGATGTGAGAAGCCTCATCCGCGCAATCATGCCCTCCGCGAGGCCAGGCAGAATACGATCCACAACCACCAACCTTTCACTTGATTCGGAAACACCAAAGTCTTAACATATTTTTCCTCTTCCCTCTACCTACCCCTGTCACCCACTCTCCACTTTCCCCTCACGAAACGGAGCTTCCATGACCATTCCTCAATCTTCAGACACCCCTCACCATTTCCTCTCCCGGCTCGCCGGCGGCTGGGCAGGGACGTCCAGGCTTTGGCTGGAGCCGGATAAACTGGCCGGCGAAGCGCCCATGATCGGCAACATCCAGCTTGTCCTGGATGGTCGTTTTGCCCTGTTCCTCTACCAGTCTGCCGTGGAGGACGAGCCGCAGCATGGGATGTTCATGTTTGGCTATAACACCCTGACCGACCAGTATGAAGCCTCCTGGGTGGACTCCTTCCACAATAACACCGCCATCATGTTTTGCGTTGGTACTTCCATGGAGAACGGATTCTCCGTCCTCGGCAGTTATCCCGACCCCACGGGTGGACCCGATTGGGGCTGGCGCACGGTCGTCGAGCTACTGGATAACGACCACTTGCTGATCACGGCCTACAACATCCATCCTGAGATGGGAGAGGCAAAGGCAACCGAAGCCCGGCTTACACGCCTCAAAAAATAGGAGAAATTGCCATGTCCATTCCTTCCTACGAATATTACGGCATGATGGCTGAATTTTGGGACCTGTTCCGCGGTGACACATCCACCTGGGAAGACCGCTTCTTCTACATGGACGTGGTCAAAAGATATGGCCAGCCCGTGCTGGATGTCGGCTGCGGAACGGGACGCATCCTTCTGGACTTCATGCCGCAGGGCATCGACATCGATGGCGTCGACAACTCCCCTGACATGCTGGCGTTGCTACAGGAGAAGGCAAAGAAACTGAATCTGAGCCCGGCCGTCCATCAGCAGGAAATGACTGCACTTTCCCTGCCTCGCAAATACCAGACGATCCTTGTCCCTTCGAGCTCATTCCAGCTCCTGCTGGATGCGGATTCTCCTGCAATTGCCATGAGACGGTTCTTTGAGCATTTGCTGCCGGGCGGCATCCTGGTCATGCCATTCATGACGCTCTGGAAGGAAGGCGATCCACTCGAAAGCGAGCTGACCCGTGAAGTCATCCGCCCGGAGGATGGAGCGACGATCCGCAGATGGCAGTACTCCCGTTTCGAGCCGGCCGCCGACCTGGAACACACCATCGATCGTTATGAAGTGATCAGGGATGGCCAGGTGGTCCTATCTGAAGAACACCATCAATCACCGGCAACAAGATCCTACAACCAGGCCAGTGCGGTGGACTTGTTCAAGCAGGCCGGTTTCAAGGACATCCAGATATTCAAGGAATTTACATTTGAGCCTGTCAAACCAGATGATACTGTTTTCTCCGTGATTGGGAGGAAACCCTAAATCTATTGGGCGCTCTCCAGCAGGAAATAAGGAAATTAGAGGTAAGTATATGAAAATCTTAATTCTTGGCGGAACAAAATTTCTTGGGCGTCACCTTGTGGATGCAGCCCTGGCAGCCGGGCACGAGGTGACCCTGTTCAATCGCGGCAGGACCAACCCTGCTCTGTTTCCAAACATTGAAACGATCATCGGTGACCGTGAGCACGACCTCGATAAACTCTCCGACCGGCAATGGGATGACGCCATCGACGTCGCAGGATATCTGCCGCGTATCGTCCGCCTCTCCGCTGAGGGTCTGCAGCGAAGCGTGAAGAGATATGTCTTCATTTCCTCCATTTCCGCCTATGCCGGCTTTAAAAAAGTGGGCATCAACGAGGCCGATCCTGTTGGGAGACTGGAGGATGAGTCGGTCGAAGAGATCAACGGAGAAACGTATGGGCCGCTCAAGGCGTTGTGTGAGAAAACAGTGCAGGACATCTACGGGGACCGGGCATTGATCATCCGCCCGGGCCTGATCGTGGGGCCGCACGACCCGACCGACCGCTTCACGTACTGGCCGATGCGCGTCAAACGCGGCGGTGATGTGATCGTCCCCGACACGCCCCAAACGCCGATCCAGATCATCGATGTGCGCGATCTATCAGAGTTCATCATCAAGCTCGTGGAGGATCATGCATCCGGCGTCTTCAATGCGACCGGTCCCGGCCGCGAATTAATGATGGGCGGATTCCTGGACGCCTGCAAGCAGGTGAGCGGCAGTACGGCAGCCTTCCACTGGGCGAGCGCGGAATTTTTGCAGGAACATGGCGTCCAGCCCTGGAGCGACATGCCCGTCTGGATTCCCGACACGGAGGAGGATGCCGGCTTTTCACGCGTGGATGTTTCCAAAGCCATCCGGGCCGGTCTCAAATTCCGTCCGCTGGAGGATACAATTCGCGATACGATCGAATGGGCCCGGACGCGGCCCCAGGACCAGGAATGGCGTGCAGGCCTGGACCCCACCAAGGAACAAATCCTTCTGACCCTGCTCAAGCGCAATGATCAATAAAATTCTTGTTGCCAATCGAGGCGAGATCGCCATTCGCATCCTGCGAGCCTGCAGGGAGCTCGGCATTCGCACGGTAGCCGTCTATTCGGATGCGGACCGGAATGCCCTGCATATCCAGCAGGCGGATGAGGCGGTATATATCGGCGCCGCGCCGCCGCAAGAATCCTATCTGAATGCGGACGTGCTGGTGGGGGCCGCGCTCGAGGCAAAGGCGGCTGCCATCCACCCGGGCTATGGCTTCCTCTCAGAGTCCGCCTCCTTCGCCAGGAAGGTTGTCTCCGCCGGCCTGATCTTTATCGGTCCGTCTGCGGAGTCGATTCATCTGATGGGTGACAAGGCCGAGTCGAAGATCCGGATGAGAGAGGCGGGCGTGCCGACCGTCCCCGGGGTGGAAGGTTTGGAAAGCGAAAGTGATTTTGAACGGGCCGCCGGGGAAATCGGCTATCCGGTTTTGGTGAAGGCCTCCGGCGGCGGCGGGGGCAAAGGCATGCGTATCGTCTGGGAGCCCGACGATCTGCCCGAGGAGATCCAGACCGCCCGCCGGGAGGCGCTGCATGCCTTTGGCGATGACCGGCTGCTGATCGAAAAATATGTCGCCAACGCCCATCACGTGGAGTTCCAGGTCTTCGGCGACCAGCATGGGAATCTCATCCATCTTTTTGAGCGCGAGTGTTCGGTGCAGCGGCGCCATCAAAAGATCATCGAAGAGACTCCATCCCCACTGCTGACGCCCGGGCTCCGGGAAGAGATGGGGAAGGCAGCCGTCGCCGCAGCAAAAGCAGTCAATTATTACAATGCCGGGACGATCGAGTTTATTGTCGATCCCGATACGCACAGGTTTTATTTTCTCGAGATGAACACCCGCCTGCAGGTGGAGCATCCCGTCACCGAGCTGGTCACTGGGCTTGACCTGGTGCACTGGCAGATTCGCGTGGCAAACGGAGAGCATTTTCCATTCGACCAATCCCACTTTAGCCAGCGAGGGCATGCCATCGAATGCCGCGTCTATGCCGAGGATCCCTCCAGCGGTTTCCTGCCCAGCACCGGAAAGCTTTTGCAGTTTCTCGAGCCGCGCGGACCCGGGATCCGCGTCGATTCCGGTTTTGCTGCCGGGAACGAGGTAACCCACTTCTACGATCCGCTGCTGGCCAAACTGATCGTCCATGCCGAGGACCGTCCGTCCGCCATCCAGCGGATGCAGGCCGCCTTGAAAGAGTTTGTGGTTCACGGGGTTGTCACGAATATCGACTTCCTGCAGACCGTCCTTTCACACCCGGATTTTCAGTCCGGCAGGGTGACCACCCGCTGGGTGGATGAAAATGTGGAAACGCTGATCGCGTCCCAGCAGCAGCCCCCCGGACTCCATATCATCGCCGCCGCTCTGGCGGATATGGGCAACAGCGATCCTGATTCCAGGATCGAAAATGAAATCGATCCCTACAGCCCGTGGAAGGCGGCAAGCGGATTCCGGATGGGAGGCAGGCATGGATAGCGTCTCCAACGGGGATCTTTTTTCTGCCATTCTTTCCAGCAACATTCTTGTCCCCTATCAGAGCATCGATCACGAGCTGGCAGTCCTGCTGGAGACTCCCAATCACTGCAATATCCACTATCCCCGCAATCACGTCACGGCGGGCCAGATTTTGACAATCTTTAGACAAAGGCTGGATTTCATGCTCTCGAGCAGGATTTATTTAAATCTTGAATCGACAAAGCAGCTGGTTGGCTTTATCGAAGAGAACATGGAGAGCCAGCTTTACTATGTCACGTTCAACTGTGAGAAACAGCATTATGACGTTTGCTGCGGGCTGACCGGGGAACAGCTTCAAGTCATTTGTGTCATGACCGGTGGACATATTCCTGATGAGCTATTCGGAGAGTCGAGCCAGTGAAAGCAGCATTCGAGCACAACACCCAATCTCATGCCATTGACCTGACACCTGACGGCTCGGGCAGATCCTATCGTGTCACGATGGAGGATCAAAAAGCTGACGTCGAAATCCTGCAGGCAGAGGAGGGCAGGCTGATCCTGCTCGTCGATGGTCAGCGCGTAGTGGCCTATATCTCCTCCGACAGGGCCAGGCGTTGGGTGACGATCAACGGCCGGACACTTGTTTTCACCAAAGCCTCCGGCTCACACAAAAACCGAGGCGGGCACGCCCACGCTGCCGGTGAGCTGACTGCCCCGATGCCCGGGCAGGTCCGGGCGGTGAACGTTGGCGAGGGAGAGAGGGTGAGCAGGGGCCAGACCCTGCTGCTGCTCGAGGCAATGAAGATGGAAATCCGAATCCAGGCCGCCCAGGACGGTGTGGTGGGCAAGCTGTTTGTCAGGCAGGGACAAACGGTGGAAAAAGACCAGGCCCTGGTGGAGATCAGGGAAAATTAATCAAACTTCCAAACGGAGAATCTATGCCCGGGAAATATTATGATGAGCTCGAAGTCGGGATGAAGTTCAAGCATGCGCTGGGACGCACCGTTACCGAGATGGATAATGTGCTCTTTTCCGCCCTGACGATGAACACCCAGCCTTTGCACGTCAATGAGGATTTCGCCTCCAGGACGGAATTCGGCCAGCGGCTGGTCAACGGACTATACACGCTGGGGCTGGTGGTGGGTCTGACGGTCTCGGAGCTGACCGAAGGGACGATCATCGCCAACCTGGGCTACGACAAGGTCGTGCACCCCAACCCTGTTTTCCACGGGGATACGATCTATGCCGAGAGCGAGATCGTGGAGATGCGCGAATCAAAGTCCAGGCCGGAGGTGGGAATCGTCAAAATCAGGTGCCGGGGAAGCAAACCTGACGGTACAATAGTGGTGGAGTTCGATAGAACAGCGATGTTCCTGAAACGGTCACAGGTCGAAAGTTAAAAGGTTGCAAGTTAGCTTTCCCACCTGGAGCCTCTCAACGTTGAAACAGGAGACGATATGCACTCACGACGCGCCCTGTTATATATGCCCGGCGATGACCGCCGTAAGATCGAAAAAGCCACTACCCTCGGCGTGGACTGCATCTGCATGGACATGGAGGACGGGGTGGCAGTCTCGCGCAAAACAGAGGCCAGGGCGATCATTGCCCAGGCGATGAAGGAGCTGGATTTTGGCGTGTCCGAGCGCTGTATTCGGATCAACAGCGTCGGCTCGGGCCTGGAAACCTTTGACCTGATCGCGGCACTGGCCACCAACCCGGACACCATCGTGGTACCCAAAACCGAGTCGGCGGACCAGGTGAAGTGGGTCAGCGATCATATCGAGTCCTATGAGCTGTCGAGCGGGCGCAAGGTGGGAAGTGTGCGTTTGATGGTCGGGGTCGAAACCGCCAAGGGCATATTGAACCTGAGGAGAATCGCCTCCGCGGACCGGCGTCTGGAAGCGATCATCTTTGGTGCCGAGGATTACGCTGCATCGATCGGCGCCCGGCGCACGAAGGAAGGCATGGAGGTGATGTATGCACGGCAGGCGGTCATTACAGCCTGCGTGGCAAATGACCTGCAGCCCATCGACATGGTCTTTATTGATTTCAAGGATAAGGAGGGATTGCGCAAAGAGGCCGAGCAGGGGGCAGGATGGGGCTTTAGTGGCAAGCAGGTCATTCACCCGAACCAGATTCCAATCGTGCAAAAGGCGTTCACCCCTTCGGAGGAGGAGATTAACTACGCGAAACGCGTGGTGGAAACATTCGATGCCAGCCAGCGCGAAGGCCGGGGGGCCTATGCTCTCGACGGTAAAATGATCGACATGCCACTGCTCAAAAATGCCCGCAAGGTACTGGACCGGGCCAGGGCAGCCGGAAAGACCTAGGATGCAGCCAGAAGAAAGCCAGTGGGAGCAGATCTTCAAAAGCGCAGGGCACGTCCTGCCCGAACCTGCTCCCGTAGCGATCCAATTTACCGAGCGTTTGAAGGAACGCGGCGTGAGATCCGTTCTGGATCTGGGATGCGGATCGGGACGCCATGTCGTTCACATGAGCGGCAAGGGACTGCATGTCACCGGCGCGGACAATGCGCCGACTGCATTGAAGTTAACCGGGGAATGGCTGCGGCAGGAACATCTCGACGCGGACCTGGTTCTGGCCGATATGCGCCGGCCACTTCCCTTTGAAAGGGATTCCTTTGATGCGCTACTTTCCACCCAGGTCATCCACCACGCGCGGCTGGCGACTGTGCGGGAGACTACACGGGAGATCCAGCGCGTGGTCTACAGCGGAGGCACCATCCTGATCAGCGTGCCGGCGCGCAGAGAGATTGCCATGGACGGCGAAGCCTCGGAAGAGATTGAGCCCAATACTTTTGTTCCGACGGGCGGAAGTGAAAAGGGCCTTCCCCACCATTTGTTCACGCCTGCGGAACTCCGCGATCTATTTCCGCTGTTCGAAGTTCAGGATCTGCGGGTGATCGACGATCGAATCATTTCCCTGATCGCTACAAAAAAATAATCCACCGAGGTTCCCTTGCTCTCCATCTTCTACGGCATTGCATCCGCGGCAACCTGGGGCGCGGCAGACTTCATCGGCGGGCTGGCAAGCAAACGGACCAGCCCGTATCGTGTCCTGTTCCTGGGTCAACTGGCAGGGTTGGTTCTCTTTATCCTCCTGGCCGTTTTTACCCTTGAAGCCCTTCCTTCGGCAGTGGATGTACTCTGGGCGGGGCTATCCAGCCTGCTGGGATTGGGAGGACTGATCTTTCTATACCGTGCGCTGGCCGGCGGACAAATGACCATTGCTGCACCGGTGTCTGCCTTGTTTGCTGCGCTCATCCCGGTGGTGTTCGCGTTCCTCACCGAAGGGCTTCCCTCTCTTATCACCCTGGGTGGATTTGCGCTTGCATTTCTCGCCGTCTGGCTTGTCTCTCAAACAGACGGCAGGAACCTTCGTTTCTCATCCGCGGATCTGCGGCTGCCGCTAACCTCAGGCTTGTTCTTCGGCCTGTACTTTATTTCCCTTCATCAAGCCACAATCAGCACCTTTTTCTGGCCCATCGCCATCGCCCGTCTCACAGGCATCCTTACACTGGGGCTGGTCGCTCTGCTGACGCGCCAGCCTGCCATGCCACCGCGCAATTTATGGGGCCTGGTGATCCTGAATGGTATCCTCGACGTCAGTGGAAATGGCCTGTATGCCCTTGCAGCAAGAACCGGCCGTCTGGATGTAGCCGCGGTTCTCGGCGCGCTCTATCCCGCGTCCACAGTGCTGCTGGCCTGGGTCCTGTTGAAGGAGAGGATCTCAGTCATCCAAACCTTTGGCATCCTGTGTGCCTTCGCGGCAATCATTCTGCTTACGCTATAGGTCACGCCTGTGACGTGACCGTTTCGGACGTTTACCTGCTGTTCTGAATACGGCTTTTGGCCAGTTCAAGATATTCCCCGTTGATTTCATAGCCAATGTAGTGTCTGCCTGCTTTCAGCGCGGCAAGTGCGGTCTGCCCCGAGCCCATGAAGGGATCGAGCACGATCTCGTTCGAAAAGGTGTAAAGCTGGATCAAACGATAGGGCAGATCCACCGGGAACGGCGCCGGATGTCCCACTTTGCGCGCCGACTCGGAGGGAATTTCCCAGACGGACTTCGTAAACTCCAGAAACTCATCCTTGGAAATGGTACTCGTCCGGCCATCCATCTTATCGCGACGGAAGCTGCCCTTCGAGAAGACCAGGATGTATTCGTGCGTATCTCGCAGCGTCGGGTTGGTGGCCGACTGCCAGGATCCCCAGGCCGTGGACGTGCTTGAGGAGGCGGCCTTGTCCCAGATGATCTCGCCGCGCATCAGAAATCCAAGCTCGATCATCTCCTTGGCGATCAGACCGTTGAGCGGGATGTAAGGCTTGCGCCCCAGATTGGCGACATTCACACATGCCCGTCCGCCCGGCACCAGGACCCGATAAACCTCCTTCCACACACTCCTGAGAAAAGAGAGATATTCATCCAGGGATAGGTCTTCATCATAGTCCTTGCCCACGTTATAGGGCGGCGAGGTGACCATGAGGTGGACCGAGCAATCCGGCAGCTCATCCATCTGCTCGGAGGAATGACCGAAGATCGCATCCAGGCCAGCGGCCGGGTTTTCCACATACGCCTCCGAACCGGCCTGGGGCTGGCCGGCATAAAGGCGCGTTTTGTAGAACGAGGACGAGTCATGGCCCTCGCGTCCCGGCGATCCAAACGATGTGGTGGATGTATTCTTCAGCAGTTTACGCTTTGACATTTTGGATATTGGTGGAATCTTTGCCCAATTTTACCCCACAGGCAACCCTGAATGTTTAAAAAATAAAGGCGTAATGCCTGGCCTCCAGCACATTACGCCTGATATTTAGTTGTGAGGTTATGCAGTCAAGGAATCTGCTTCGTATTCCGAGGTACCTTCCTCCACGGCCATCACCAGTTCTTCACTGGGCTTGCGATCCAGCATCTGCATGGCAAGCGCGACAACCTTCGTAAAGTAGCGTGTGTTGCCTTCCGACTCAAACCGGTCGGTTCTCAGGCGCCCTTCCAGGTATACCAGGCTACCCTTCTTCAGATATTCCTGGCAGATCTCGCCCAGACGGCCCCAGGCTTCGACATTGACCCAGTCTGTATATTCCTTGCTTTCCCCTTCGCCGCTCTTCCAGCGATTCGTGATGGCAATGGAAAAATGAGACACCTTTTTTCCGGTGGGAGTGAACCTGCTCTCAGGATCCTTCCCTAAATAGCCGATCAATTGGACACGGTTTAATGCGGGCATTGATGTTACTCCTTGTCTTTGGTGAAATAGTGTTGTGTGCTTAGTTTAATTTTTTTTACGAAAAAGTCAACAAAATGTCTTGACATTTTTGTTAGATTTATCCAGACATATCATATTTGTTAATACAAGCTCAAGCCTATAATATTTTCCTGGTTTTGATCGCAAGATCTTTAAAGCGGATGGGCTGCAATGAAGTCATTGCAGCCCATCCGTATTGCTTGCTACTGTGATCGAAAACCCGTCAGACTATGATGTTTTTGGACCGGGTTTAAAAAGCCTCGGTCAAATCAAATTCCGGTTCACCGATTGGATCGGTTCCGTCTGCCAGCTCGTCGACAGTGGACCGGTTATCCAGGAACTGGACGATCTGTGCGACGACTTTGGTGAAATACCTTGTTTCACCTTCTGTCTCGTACCTGTCAGTCTTCAACCGTCCTTCGATGTATGCCAGGCTGCCCTTCTTCAGGTATTGCTGGCAGGTCTCGCCCAGACGTTCCCAGGCTTCCACATTGACCCATTCGGTGGATTCCCGCATCTCACCATCCCGGTCCTTCCAGCGATTGCTGATGGCGACCGAGAAATGAGCTACTTTCTTTCCGGTGGGGGTAAACTTGCTTTCAGGGTCTTTACCCAATCGTCCGATCAGTTGGACGCGATTTAGTGCTGGCATGTTTCCCTCCCTTGCTTGGGTTCAATACTTTTAGATGCTGTGTAACGTGTCATAATTAGTCTCCTTTTATCTAAAAGAACAGGTATTCAGTTGTCAAATGCAGTTATACTTTTGTTACTCTGACGGGGCCTCCGCGGAGGCGCCATCAGATTTCTTCAGGACAGGCAGGCCGGTCTTCATCTCAGCAACGCTGTAACCTGCCGGGACAGCGTCCAGGGATTCCCCTTCCTTCAGTTCCTTGGAAAAGTAGAAGAGGCTCCGCTCCTTCCCGGTGGAAGTCGTGGACTTCTTGGTGTGCAGATAATACGTGGTCCCTTTAGAATTTGTAAACGAATAAGCCATTTTCTCTCCTTTTCTGACGGGTAGAGAATAAGTTTAGCACAGATTTTCTAGCGATGTCAATCAGGAGTTGTTTCGTATATGCGTACCGTAACTTTCCTCCCTGACCTGCGCACTGCCCGCTCCTCCGTGACCGGGACGGTAGGTCTTGTGCCAACCATGGGCTACCTGCACGAGGGACATCTCTCGCTGATCCGCCGGGCGCGGCAGGAATGTGATCAGGTAGCCGTATCCATTTTCGTCAACCCGACCCAGTTCGGCCCCCAGGAGGACCTGGCCCGGTACCCCCGGGACCTGGCGCGGGATATGAAGCTGATCGAGCCCTATACCGACCTGCTCTGGACTCCCACTCCGGAGATCATGTACCCGCCAGGCTACCAGACCTGGGTGGAGGTGGAGACGATGACCCGTCCCCTGGAGGGCGCAATGCGGCCAGGGCACTTCCGAGGGGTGACTACGGTCGTGGCCAAGTTATTCAACAGCGTCCAGCCCGATAAGGCTTACTTTGGCCAAAAGGATGCGCAGCAGGCAGCCGTGATCCGCCAGATGGTCCGGGACCTGAACTTCCCCATCGAGATCGTGGTCTGCCCGATCATGCGCGAGCCGGACGGGCTGGCAATGTCCAGCCGTAACGTATATCTCGATCCGCAACAGCGCAAGGCGGCGACCGTACTCTCCCGGTCACTGCGGGAAGCCAGGGAAGCCTACGACAACGGCGAGCGGGATGCCGGGATGCTGCGCCAGATCATGAAGGATGTGCTGGCGTCCGAGCCGCTGGCACAGGTACAATATGTGTCCTGTGCGGATTATGAAACGCTCGAAGAATTGGAGACCGTGGAACAAAAAGCCCTGCTTTCCATGGCAGTGTTCCTCGGAAAGACAAGGCTGATCGATAACATGGTCCTTGAATAAAAATTTTTTCATTACGGTCCCCACCTCATTTGCTGGGCAAAGTCGACCAGCTTGCGGTCCGGCCTGCCGTCCAGATATACGATTTGTGCCTGTCCACCCTGATACATCTGCTCGGTGGTCGCGTTTGCCACGATCACAAAGCTTGCATCCGGGGCCCACAGCGCTTCGGTCATCCTCTCGAACGTCTCATCCCTGAGCAGCGTCTGCCCGGTGACTCCGTCTGGGGCGGAGCGGACTAGCTGCAAGGGTGTGCGGCTGTACTCCCCCGTGCTGGATTTGAGAAAGAAATAGTAGAGCTGATGATCGGTAGCAAGATAGGGATATTTTGCCAGGTTGAACGTGTTGGTGTCATAGTCGCTGGCAAGCAGGGTGGTCACTGCACCACTGGTCGTATCCACCTGCCACAGCCCGGGATTGAACATGCCCGCGGCCGCATTGCCTGAATAGACTCTTGTACCATCTGCAGACCAGAGAGCGCCATCACAACAAATCAAAGCGCCGGGCGCAGCTTCGAGGCGCACCAGGGATTTGCTCTGCGGATCGTAGAAAGCGGCCTCCGCACCTTCATAGTAGCCGAGCGTGATCATCAATTTGCTGCCGTCCGGCGAGTATTTTTCGGGCCAGTAAAGCTCGCTGGGGAATATCGTTCCATTGCCCATATCCTTGACACGGTCTTTGATCGCGAGCGTATTTGTGCCTGCCGGCAGGGAATAAAAGTTCAAACCCTTATACCCGTAGGCGAGGGTCTGTCCATCCGGGGAGAAGACCGGGTTGTGGATCCTGTTCAGGAATGGATTGATCGCATCCTCTGCCCCGCCGTCCACCAGGACGCGGCGGCCGGAGCCGTCGGCGTTGACCAGGATCAGCTGGTTATTTAACACATAAGCCACACTTCCATCGACCGGGGAGACGCCGAACCTGCCGACATTCCCGGGCTCGGATGTGACCTGTTTCCTCGTCTGGCCATCCTGCTCGAAGCGGAAGACCTGGGTGACACCGGCATCGTCGCTGGCAAGAAAATACAAGCTGTGAGGAAGTAGGGTCTGCTTCACGGGCGGCGGTGTGGTCTGAACGCCGGCGACAGGAGTAACCGCCTGCAGGGTCAGAGCCACAGCCGTTGAAACCGCATCTGAGGAGGGTGTCTGATCGCCCTTGCCGCCGAGCACAGAGACGCATGCCAACGAGGCAAAGACCAGGATCACCATGGCAAGTAAAGGTCGAAAACGGGATTTCATAAACATCCTCTTCACAAAATTGATAACGATCTGCATCAGATTAAAAATAAAGACACGAAGAGAACATCTCCGTGTCTCCGCCTTGGGGCTATTGACTGACTTTGGACTGATTTTGTTCCAATCAGACCTGTTCGAATCTCTCCACTGGGACGACAAATAGCGTGGCCCGCCGCTCCCCGGAAGGAAGCGGTGTCAGTCTCCCACGGATCAACTCCAGGGCGCCTTCCAGACGCTCATCGAGTACGCCAAGCAGAAGCGTCACCACACCGCTGCGCAGGAAGCCCCCGGTGGAGGCCACCCGTGTCACGCGATACTGGGCGGAGGTAAGAGCCTGGGTCACAGCATCGGAATCGCTGTCTTTCAGGATGAGGATGATCATTTTCATGAGGCACGCTCCTGTTTAGAGTTCTTCGAACCTTTCAACCGGCAGGGCAAAAACGGTCGCGCCGCCCACGGTAACGGGGACAGGCGTCGGCATGGGAAGAGGCGAGCCTTCCAGCGGCAGGGTCAGATATTCGATCCGCTGGCGGCAGGATTCCTCCAGGGACTTGAGGGCCTCCTCCTCCATGCCAGGGCGCAGGCCGATCAACAGGGTCGCGTTGCGCCGCCCCAAAAATCCACCTGCGCTGGATAGAAAGACAACCGGCAGCCCCAGCTGCTCAAGGGAGCGGGTGGCGACTTCCATATCCTGGTCCTGAACGATCGCGAGCATCAAAAGGTGTATCGACTTTTCCATGGGACCTCTCCCTGCATCTTATCAGAAGTTTTTACAGGATTCAACCGCAACCTTCAAGAATTTTCAGCCGTTTCAGGCCAGGGCAGATTTTCATCCATCAGGGCAGCATCGACCTCCCTGACAAGCGTCATATAACTCTCTTCAGAGATGATACCGTCACGCAGCAGTCCGCGCAGTGCATTCCTCTGGGCACGCAGCGCTTCGCGTTTTGCCGTATCGAGCTCCTCCGCCTCCACCACCGGGTCGGATTTCATGACTTCCCGCACGGCGTCCACCAGTGCATCGTTTTGTTTTTGGATCATCGGAGAAAGCGTCTGCCAGGTGTGCTCGGAGACGATGCCCTGCTGCGTGATACGGCGCAAGTAATCATAGGCTGCGCGTCCCGCCACATAGCGCGCGTGGCGCAATTCATACTCCTCCTGGGACTCAGTGCGCTGGACGATCTTCAACCGTCGGACCAGCCAGTCGGTGGAGGTGCCCTGGACGAGCAGGGTGAACAGCACCACGCCGAAGGCCATTGCCTGTAGTGTGCTGCGTGCGCCTGCCAGGGCCGGGATCTCGGGCAGGCTCAGGGCAAGAGCCAGGGTGATCGCGCCTCGCAGCCCGCCCCAGAAGAGGACGTGCTTCCATCTGGCCGGGATCTCCCTGCCAAAAAAAGAAAAGCCATAAATACTGACCAGCCGTGCAACCAGAGCCGCAAGGATCGCCCACAGGATGGCCCGCCCATTCGTCAGCATGATATTCAGATCGATCGTCAACCCGATCAATAAAAACACAAACGAGTTGGCGATGAAGGCGGCATACTCCCAAAAGTTGAAAACGACGACGCGCGTGGTTGCCGACATATCGACAGGCCCGGTGTTGCCGTTCACGATCCCTGCTGCGACGACTGCCAGCACGCCGCTCACATGGAAGTATTCTGCGATGAGATAGGAACCGAATGCAAGGACGGTTGTCAACGTTGTTTCCACGAGCGGGTCATTGATCCTTCTCATGATCCGCGAAAAAACAATTCCCAGTGCAATCCCAATCAGCACGCCGCCGCCGCTGACCGTCAGGAACTGTCGAATGCCGTCGATCGCATCGAATTTCCCGGCCAGTGCAATAGAGAGCATGAGGTTGAACATGACGATCGCCGTGCCATCGTTGAAC